>JAHKXX010000122.1 GCA_020627425.1 bacterium | reverse complement strand
TTGAAGCCTTTTCAAAGATAAGTCCTATCGACTTCCCCTCGAGCAGCTTGTGAGGGATATTGTGCTTTTTCTCGTATTTCAGTTGATCGGCAAGATTCAGAATTTCAGTTATTTCTTCACTCGTAAGGTCGAGCATTTTTAGTAGGTGTTTCATTTTATTCATCCTCCATAACTTGTTTTAGTATGTTTAGACCCCTCTCTGCTTCCTCATAGGTAATATTGAGAGGCGGTAAAAGCCTGATCATATTTTTTGCCGTAAGGATCAGGAGTCCGTTTTCTACGCATTTTGAGGCGATCTGCTTGGCGTTATCCTTTTTTGTAAGGATGCCTATCATAAGTCCCATACCGGTTATTTTTTCGACATTCCCCATCTTTGCGATCTTTGAACGGAAGTAGTCCCCCTTTTCATTTACGGATTTGAGAAATTCGTCTGTAGTTATTCTTGACAGCACCTCTTTTGCAGCTGCACAGGCTATAGGATTTCCTCCGAAGGTAGTGCCGTGTGTTCCATAGGTAAGTACATCGGACAGCTTTTTATCACACAGACAAGCTCCTATCGGAACGCCGCCGCCAAGACCCTTTGCAGACGTTATTACATCGGGTCGGATACCGTAGCTCTGATAGCAGTACACAGAGCCGGTTCTTGACATACCTGTTTGTACCTCGTCCACCATAAAGAGAATATCCTTTTCCTTACACATAGCTACGGCAGCGTCTACAAACTCCTTATCAAGCGGCATAACTCCGCCCTCACCCTGTATAAGCTCTACAAACACAGCGCAAACATCATCAGTGAGCTTTTCTTTCAGAGACTTTATATTATTTGCTTCGGCATAGTCAAAGCCCTCGGTAAACGGGAAAAAGAAGTTGTGGAAAACATCCTGTCCCGTTGCCGCAAGAGTGGTAACAGTTCTTCCGTGGAAAGAGTTTTGGAGGGTTATTATTTTCTGTCTGCCCTTTCCGTATTTATCAAAGCTGTATTTTCTTGCTATCTTTATGGCACACTCGTTTGCTTCGGCACCGGAATTACAGAGAAACACCTTGTCAAAGCCCGTCAGCTGACAAAGCTTTTCTGATACTTCCGTTTGCAGAGGAGAATAGTAAAGATTAGAGATATGCTGTAGTGTTGCTGCCTGATCGGAAACAGCCTTTGCCCAACCGTCATCGGAGTATCCGAGACAGTTGACGCCAATACCGCTTGTAAAATCTACATACTCCTTGCCCTCAACATCTGTTGCTACAGCGCCCCTGCCGCTGACAAGAGCTACAGGAAAGCGTCCGTAGGTGTGCATCATATATTTGTTTTCATTTTGCTTAATATCTTCAAATGTCAAATTAAGTCCCCTCTTCCATATTACTGTCTATGCTTTGATCCAAAAATCTATATCTGTTCTCAGCTTAGTAAAACATAGTTCCTATACCTTCGTCGGAGAACATTTCTATAAGTATAGAATGAGGTATCCTGCCGTCTATAATATGGGCGCGCTTTACTCCGCGACGTACCGCCTCAACACAACAGTCTATTTTTGGTATCATTCCCCCGGAGATTATCCCCTCTCGTTTCAGAGAAGGCACCTCGCTTACGTTTACTACAGGTATAAGAGTATCCTCGTTATCCTTATCCTTCAAAAGTCCTCTGATGTCGGTCATAAGAATAAGCTTTACGGCCTTTAGCTCCGCAGCTATTCTCGCCGCAGCCAGATCGGCATTGATATTATAGACCGCACCGTCATAGCCTCCGGCTACGGTAGAGATTATCGGAACATAACCGTTGTTTGTTGCGTCCTCGATAACTCCGGTGTTTATCTCTCTTATTTCTCCGACAAAACCGAGATCCTCAGCAGAAGCTTTCTTATCAGCCATAATCATTCTGCCGTCAAGTCCGCAAAGTCCCAACGCCTTGCCGCTGTGCTGCTCCAGAAGCTGTACAAGACTTTTGTTGACTTTACCGGCAAGAACCATTTGAACAACGTCAATAGTCTCTTCGTCTGTAACACGAAGCCCATTAATAAATTTGCTCTCTTTTCCGATCTTTTTAAGCATACCGCTTATTTCGGGTCCGCCGCCGTGTACGAGAACAACATTTATTCCGACAAGCTGCAGCAGAACTATATCATTCATAACTGCATCCTTCAGCTCCGGACTTATCATAGCGTTGCCGCCGTATTTTACTACAATTGTTTTTCCTGCCCATTTTTGAATATAAGGCAGAGCCTGTATAAGTATTTTTGCCCTATCCTGTTCGGGTATATGCTGCACTTTTATTCATCTCCGATAATCATGTTCTGTAATCGCCGTTTATCTTTACATACTCATATGTGAGATCACAGCCAAAGCTTTCGGCAGAGCCATCGCCGTCCTTAAGATTTACTATAATATCTATTTCGTCCTCAATAAGTATAGTCTTTGCAAGCTCTTCGGAAAAATCTATTCCTGCACCGTTTTTACATACATCTATAGTTCCCTTTGAGGAAGCAAAGGAAACGTCTACCTTTTGTATGTCTACATCAGCACCGGAATAACCGATAGCACAGAGAACACGACCCCAGTTTGCGTCAGCCCCGAACATAGCAGCCTTTAACAAGCTGGAGCAGATAACAGACTTTGAAACAAGTCTTGCGTCTGCCTCTGTTTTGGCGCCATTTACCTTACAACATAGCAGCTTTGTAGCACCCTCGCCGTCCTTTGCCATCATACGGGCAAGTCTGCGGCATACCTCAGTGAGCGCATCTACAAAAACATCATAGTCATGATTTTCGGTGTTTATTTCTTCGTTGCCTGCAAGTCCAGATGCCATAACGGCAAGGGTATCATTAGTCGAGGTATCGCCGTCAATGCTTATCATATTAAAGGTTTTATCGGCGGCCGTTTTGACAGCTTTTTTTATCATTTCCGCACTGATAGCGCAGTCGGTAGTTATAAAACAGAGCATAGTTGCCATATTTGGATGGATCATACCGCTTCCCTTGGATATACCGCCTATTGTGACGGTTCTTCCTCCGATCTCTGTTTTGATAGCAGCTTCCTTTTTTACGGTATCAGTAGTCATTATTGCCTCGGCAGCATCAGTAGCGCCTTCCCTTGACAGTGCTTGTGCGAGCGTCCCTATAGAGCTTTCTATCGGCTCTATGGGCAGTATCTGACCGATAACACCGGTAGAAGCGACTATCACATCCTCGGGCTGTATACCAAGTACGTCTGCTGTCAGCTGACACATTTTCTTTGCCTTTATTTCTCCGTCGGCATTACAGGTGTTGGCGTTGCCGCTGTTTACTATGACAGCCTGTGCAAAGCCGTCGGAAAGGTGCTGTTTTGTTACGGTTATAGGCGAGCTTTGTACAAGGTTTGTAGTATATACGGCAGCTGCAGTACATCTCTTTTCACAAAAGATCATGCCCAAGTCTCGTTTTGACTTGTTTTTACGGATACCGCAGTGAACACCCGAGGCTGTAAAGCCCTTTGCAGCGGCTACGGAACCTTCTGTTGTTATATATGTCATTTATTATTCCTCCATAATCTTGATCAGAATGCAGGCGGAACGAGTACCAGACCCGTTTTTTCGTCAAGTCCGAATATAATATTCATATTTTGTACAGCCTGACCCGCAGCGCCCTTGACCATATTATCAATGGCAGAGATAGCCACAAGAGTATTTGTACGGGAGTCAATATGGAGTGATATATCACAGAAATTGCTGTATTTTATATTATGTATATCGGCATTAGCTCCGTCCGGCAGAAGCCTGATAAAAAACTCGTCCTTATAGAACTCCTCATAAGCACTGCGTATCTGTTCCTTTGTAACGCCCTCTTTTAGCCTTGCATAACAGGTAGAGAGAATACCTCTGTTTACCGGTAATAAGTGAGGAACAAAGGTTATAGTCACTTTCTGACCGCTCAGTTTGGACAAGGTCTGCTCTATCTCAGGCGTATGACGGTGATTTGCGACCTTATACGCGTGAAAACCCTCGTTAAGCTCCGGATAGTGGTTAGCCTGACTCGGCTTTCTGCCGGCACCGGTAACACCGGATTTGCTGTCAATAATTATACCGTTCATCTCGATGAGTCCGTTGACAACAGCCGGAGCAAGCGCCAGAGGAGCACCGGTAGTATAACAGCCGGGATTTGCAATAATTCTCTTTCCCTTTATGTTGTCACGGAAAAGCTCAGGCAGTCCGTAGACGGATTTTTTGTGCAGCTCCTCATCAATAAACTTTCCGCCGTACCATTCGGTGTACTCATCTTCATCCTTCAGTCTGAAGTCTGCGCCGAGGTCTATAAAAGCCTTGCCCTCTGTGTCACATTTTGCACCAAGCTCCTGCGAAAGTCCGTGTGGCAATGCCGCAAAGATAACATCTGATTTTTCCACTACTTCATCTGCATTTTTACATTCCATATCGCAAAGCGATTTATAGGACGGATATATCTCACTCAGTTTTTTTCCTTCGAAACTTACCGAGCTTATAGCCACTATCTTTACGCACTTGTGCATAAGCAGTATTCTGACAAGCTCTGCTCCTGCATAGCCTGTAGCGCCGATTATTCCTGCCTTTATTTCCATTTTTATCCCTCTTTATGTGTTTATTTTATTTCTTCAATAATTCTCTTTACGCGGTTGACCTGTGCTCTGACATTTTCCGGTGCGGGGCCACCAAGGCTTTTTCTGTCGCGTACACATTTTTCGAGATTAATAGCCTCATAAACTCCGTCGTCGAACTCGTCGCATACCGATTTGTATTCCTCTATAGGCAATTCCTCCAGAGTCAAGCCCTTATCAATACACATTGCTACCAGCGTGCCGGTCGCCTTGTATGCGTCACGGAACGGCAATCCCTTCTTAACAAGGTAGTCTGCACAGTCCGTTGCATTTATAAAGCCCTTTGCGGCAGCTCTGCGCATATTCTCGGGTATTACCCTCATTGTATCTATCATAGGTATAAACGCGGTAAGACACATAGTTACAGTATCAAACGCGTCAAATATAGCTTCTTTGTCCTCCTGCATATCCTTGTTATAAGCAAGAGCTATACCTTTCATAGCAGTAAGCAGTGTCATAAGATCGCCAAACACTCTGCCTGATTTACCTCGTACAAGCTCTGCTATATCAGGGTTTTTCTTTTGGGGCATAATGCTTGAACCGGTAGAGAAAGCATCGTCAAGCTCTATAAACTTAAATTCCCAACTGCACCACATTATTATCTCCTCAGAGAATCTGGACAGATGAACCATTATTATTGACAGAACAGAAGAAAGCTCTATACAAAAATCTCTGTCAGAAACACCGTCAAGGCTGTTCTGACTAATACTGTTAAAGCCAAGAAGCTTTGCTGTTATGTTTCTGTCTATAGGATAGGTCGTTCCTGCAAGGGCAAGCGAACCAAGAGGCATCTCGTCCATTCTTTTATAGGCGTCATCAAGTCTGGAAATATCTCTTAACAGCATTTCGGTATAAGCCATAAGGTGATGACCGAAAGTGATAGGCTGTGCTCTCTGAAGATGAGTATAGCCCGGCATAACCGTTTCGGAATACTTTTCGGCTTTATCGCATAGAACAGACACAAGCTCTACAAGCTGTTCTCTGAGAGAAACAGCGCGTTTTTTTAGATATAGTCTTATATCAACGGCAACCTGATCGTTTCTGCTGCGTGCAGTATGAAGTCTTTTACCGGTCTGTCCAAGCCTCTTTGTAAGCTCTCCCTCTATAAAGGTGTGTATATCCTCGGCATCCGGGTCTATAGCAAGCGCTCCGCTGTCTATATCAGTCAGTATTTCCTTTAGTCCGTTTTGAATTAAAGCCGACTCGCTTTTTTCTATGATACCACATTCTCCCAGCATTTGTGCGTGTGCTATGCTGCCCTCTATGTCCTCGCGGTACATACGGCTGTCAAACGATATTGATGAATTAAAATCGTTGGTTTTTTTATCCGCTTCCTTACTAAAGCGTCCTGCCCATAGTTTCATTAGGTTCAACTCCGTTTATTTTTATTCCTGTTTGATTTTGTATCAGAAATCATAAAACAACACACGGGCGGACAATACTCAGATTGTTCGCCCTTGTTGTATTTCAGGCACAAGCCCGTCATATTACTCTTTTATAAGACCTTTTTTAGCCTGTACTTTTATCGGAAGTCCGAAGAGGTTTATAAAGCCTGCGGAATCCTTCTGATCGTAAACCTCATCCTCGTCAAAGGTTGCTATATCGGGATCATACAGTGAGTACGGAGATGTAACACCTGCGTCGATTATATTTCCCTTATAAAGCTTCAGCTTTACATCACCTGTTACAGTCTCCTGAGTGGAGTCAACAAAAGCTGAAAGAGCTTTTCTCAAAGGTGTGTACCATTGACCGAAGTATACAAGCTCTGCAAAACGCAGACCTACCTGCTGCTTGAAGTGATATGTATCTCTGTCAAGTGTTATCTCCTCAAGCTTGTTGTGAGCGGCATAAAGAATTGTACCGCCGGGAGTTTCATACACACCGCGTGACTTCATACCTACAAGACGGTTTTCTACAAGGTCTACTATTCCTATGCCGTTCTCTCCGCCGAGCTTGTTAAGCTTTTCTACTATTTCTACAGCGCCTAGCTTTTCGCCGTCTATAGCTACAGGAACTCCTTTTTCAAAGGAAACAGTAACATAGGTTGGCTTGTCGGGAGCCTGCTCAGGGCTGACACCAAGCTCCAGGAAGCCTTCTTTGTTATACATAGGCTCGTTGTTGGGATCCTCCAGATCGAGTCCCTCATGAGAAATATGCCATATATTCTTATCCTTTGAGTAGTTTGTCTCTCTTGTTATTTTGAGAGGAATATTGTGCGCCTCTGCGTAGTCTATCTCCTCGTCACGGGACTTAATATCCCACTCTCTCCAAGGAGCTATTATCTTCATATCAGGAGCAAATGCTTTTATAGCAAGCTCAAAGCGAACCTGATCATTTCCCTTGCCGGTACAGCCGTGGCAGATAGCGTCGGCGCCCTCATTCATAGCTATCTCTACAAGTCTTTTAGCGATTATGGGACGTGCAAAGGAGGTTCCGAGAAGATATTTACCCTCGTAAACGGCTCCTGCCTTTATCGTCGGAAATACATAATCCTCTATAAATTCCTTATTAAGATCCATTACATAAAGCTTTGAAGCGCCTGTCTTTTTTGCTTTTTCTTCCAGACCGTCCAGCTCTGTT
Source organism: bacterium (assembly GCA_020627425.1). Classification (GTDB taxonomy): domain Bacteria; phylum Bacillota; class Clostridia; order Oscillospirales; family Acutalibacteraceae; genus UBA1213. The sequence goes on along the minus strand of JAHKXX010000122.1, from coordinate 257 downwards.
CCCTGTCCTACGTCACCGCTGACTGCGATAACCTCACAGTTATCATAGTTTTCCTTCAGCCACGGTATGATTATAGACGTATCCAGTCCGCCTGAATATGCAAGAACAACCTTTTTTATGTCACCCATTTTAGTAACCCTCCGTATCTATTTTATTACAAGAACTATTATACACCATTTTTGCATAAAATCAAGTGTATTGTGTATAAATATTCAAATTATATTATATTTATCCCTTATTGACAATTTATACTCTGT
>JAHKXX010000121.1 GCA_020627425.1 bacterium | reverse complement strand
GTACAGGTTTAGTTTATTATACATCTTTGTCCGCGCCGTACCGCACAGGGCGGTACTTGACGCTGGTTTGGAGTGAAAATGGGTACAATTGTTTTTTTGCTTGGTGTATCACACTAAATCGCGTTACTTGCACCTATTCCAAAACACCCAGAATTATTTTACATCAACGTCTCCGCGGCGGAGTGCCTCCGCGGTCGATTCGCGCACTCGGGTTGGTGTTACCGCCTACCTTGTTGGCACGCGTACGAGTTAGGTTTATATTCGTGCGCCGTCCGCGTCACGGCGCTCAGGGCGCCGCTTAGCGCTGCTATATAGTGGAGGCGAGTATGCTTGTCTGTTCTATTTATCGTCTCCGACTTTTAGATTTTAATGAATACTGAATACTTAAAACTGAAAAAAGAATAATGCTCATGGAAATTTCCTAAGACTCACTGTACTGTTTTTTGAGATAACAAGTAGAGTAAACAAATATCCTTACGTTCACTACAAATTAGCGTCAAGTGCCGCCCTGTGTGGCACGGCGCGGAAGGAGAGGGACAATAAACCCCGCTCGTACGCGTGCCGATAGGTAGGTGGTAACATCAATCATAGTGCGCGAATCGACCGCGGAGGCACTCCGCCGCGCAGACACTGCGCCTTGACGGGAGGGGAAATAATGTAGTATTATAGGATATAGTGGAGAACTGTAGGTGTATAGAGGGAATTATACTAAAAAACGATAGAATAAGTAGAGAGGTTAGTGTCAGTATGGAATATGTGTTGCTTCGGAATATAGATAAAAATATTGTTTATTACGGCGTTTACAGTACAGAGTCCGAGAATTGTGACGGAAGCGATATACTGTGCACAGCGAGAAAAAAATACTTTGAAACAAAGAAACAGCAGCACGGTAGAAATATTCTCAAGACGCCATATGAAACATTTCGCTATAAATATAGTATAGAAGACGGCGTGCCGCTGAAATTCAAAAAGCTTCACGGCTCACAGCAGATCGAAAGGGTAGTTGTTACCGGCAGCGGATACTGCGTTGAAACCTATGACTATGAAAAGCACCCGATCAAAAAAGCCTTTTATAATAACCACCATATATGGCAGAAAACGGACTTCTATTCGCTGAGAGATAAGTCTATGCCTATTTTTACACTGTCTCCTGCGTTTGATGACGATAGCCCTGTTATCGTCTGCAAAACAAAAAACGGTAAGTCAAGCACTCTCTACCCGTTTAATATTTCTCTCGATAAGGAATATACCGAGAAGCTGAATATCATTACCAATGAACCGAGATTTTTTGCCGTAACAAGCTGCGGAAGCTTTTATTTCTGTACCATGGCTGAGTATCGTGAAAGAAAAAAGGCTCTCGACAGCCTGATACAAAAAGAAAAGGAAACTGCACTGAGCGAAGATCCGATAACTGAAAAAACCGGCTTTACCGTTGATGAGTCTGCTCTAAACGACAATCCGGACTCCTTCAGACTTAGCGACAGCAAGGAAATATATATTGACCGTGATGACCCCGACAGCAGTAAGGACAAAACGGACAAAACCGACTCCGACGGCGGCTTCTTTGC
>JAHKXX010000120.1 GCA_020627425.1 bacterium | reverse complement strand
TGCCGGCTATAAAGAACGCTCAACTTATTGATTTTTGATAGTCGATATTTGATCAACAGAACATACCAATTATAAAAGAGGAGTGTAATCATGAAAACAAATGAAATTTATGTCAGCAATCAGGGTACAGGACGAGAGGATGCCTTAAACGAAGCTGAAAAGTATTCGGATTATCAGAAACTCGGACACAGAGAGAGAATGCATATCCGCATCCTGACTGAGGAATTGCTGGGAATGGTAGAGACAATAGCAGGAAACTTTTATGCCTATTACTGGATCGAGGATGATTACGAAGGTTATCAGCTGCATCTTGAAGCAAAAATCGAAATGAGTACGGAGAAGATGGATGCACTGATCGAGGCTTCATCAGATAAGACCAATAGTCGCGCTAAGGGTGTGATGGGCAAGCTTAGGAATGTTTTTCAGTATTTTTGGTTGGGGTATAAAGAAAGCTTAGGCACTACTACAGAAATGAATTATTCCGAATATATGTTTTATGGTCTCACCAGTATTGATACAGTCGGAAGATCAAATACATGGTCGCTTTCTCAATATCAGACAGCTGTCAAAGAGAATGAAAGCAGTCTTGAAAACTGGGACGAGCTTGAAAAGTCGATCATAGCAAATCTTGCGGATGATGTGACCGTAGGTGTCAAGGGTGATAATGTTGAAATGATCATCAAAAAGAAATGGAATCACACTAAATAATCCCGATAAGCTTATATATTTGATATAAGCTGTCATAGAACTTGAGTACACACAGATATAACGCAGCAAGCCGATAATATTCCGGATACCGGATATAGCGGTGCACGGTGGTGTGCTTTGATAATCATTTTAACAATTTCTGCGGCTGTGCCGGTTCTGTTAGGAGTGAAGAAAGAAAAACGGTGAATCTAAGAATTCGAGCAGCTATAATTTCTGTTAAGGCAAAAAGGAGAACAATATGAAGAGAAAGCCAACAATTCGTATTATTTCAATAATTTCTATTATTTCAATGGTTGTATTGTTGTGTCTGACAACGAGCATAACGGCTTATGCAGGATCCTCACAGGAACGTAAGCCGGAAGTATCAACATTTGACGGGCTGAGCGGTAAAACCATAAGTATGCTGACAGGCGCTCCTTTCGAGGAGCTTATAAGCTCAAAAGTGCCGAATGTAAAGGAATTTACATATTATTCTACTTCATCTGATATGGTTCTGGCACTTACAAGCGGCAAAACAGATGCCTTTTTACAGAATACGGCTGTCGGAGAGTTGTTTGTAAATAATAATCCCTCTCTGGCACTGTTCCCCGAACCGCTGAAGGAAGCGCAATTCGGTATAGCATTTACTAAGGGCAGTAAGGATCTTGTAAAGTGGCAAGCGGCTTATGATAAAGTTTGTGCAGGTGTTATTGATGAGCTGTGGGAAAAGTGGACCGGTCTTGACGACAGTATAAAAAAACTTCCGGTACAGGACTGGGAAGGAAAAAACGGTACAATAAGAGTTGCCGCCTGTGACAGTCTGGAGCCTATGTCTTATCTGAATGGCGTCGGTGAGCTAAAGGGGATGGAAATCGAGCTTATACTTATGATGGCGAAAGAGCTGGACTATAAAGTTAAATTTACATCTATGGAGTTTTCAGGCATTCTTGCGGCAGTTGAGAGCGGAAAGGCAGATATGTGCTGCGGTTCGCTGATAATAACTGATCAAAGACGAGAGGTAGTTGATTTCATACCTCACCACGAAACAGCATTTATACTGTTAGTACGCAGTGCAGAAAGTGAAGAAGCTATGGGCTTTTTCGAATCACTTTCCGAAAGCTTCAATCGTACTTTTGTTGTTGAAAACAGATGGACTCTTATGCTTACGGGACTTGGCAACACCCTTATAATTGCTGTTGCGTCCGGAATTGCAGGTCTTGTGCTGGGCTTCGCTTTAACATCACTGAAAAGAAAGAACAAAAAGCTGAGCAATGCACTGATATCCGTATATAGTAGTATTGTAGCAGGACTTCCAGCTGTTGTAATTCTCATGCTGTTGTTTTATGTTGTATTCGCTAAAAGTGATATATCAGCTGTTATTGTTTCTATCATCGGATTCACTTTTATTTTTGCACCGAAGGCATATTCGATCATTATAAATGCTGTTGAAGCCGTTGATAGGGGACAGCTTGAAGCCGCACTTGCACTCGGCTATACGGAGAAAAAAGCCTATCGCAGGGTTATTCTTCCGCAGGCAAAGTTGATATACTTCCCTCTGCTGCGCAATCAGTTTGTTCTTCTGCTGAAGGAAACCTCCATCGTCGGATTCATTTCAGCTATGGACCTCACCCATGCAGGCGATGTAATCAGAGGACGAACACTTGAAGCCTTCTTCCCGTTAATAGCAATAGCTATAGTTTATTTCATTCTGGTATGGTTTTTTACCTTTATTATCAATCAGGGAAATAAAATACTTGAAAACGGAAGGAGGTCGGCACAGAAATGAGCCTTTTGGAAATAAAGAATCTTCGCAAGGAATATGATGGTGTGACTCCTCTGAAAAGTATAGATCTGACGGTAGAACAGAGCGAGGTCATAAGCATAATCGGTCCGTCCGGTACAGGAAAATCCACTCTTCTGCGTTGCATAAATCGCCTGGAAAAGCCTACATCAGGTTCAATTGTTTTTGACGGTGTGGATGTCTGCGAAAAAGGGACTGACCTTACCGCAGTACGAAAAAAGGTCGGTATGGTATTTCAGTCCTTCAATCTTTTCGGGCATAAGAGCATAATCGAGAACATCATAATGCCTCAGATGGATCTTTTAGGAAAAAGCCGTGATGAAGCTAAAAAAGAGGCTCTTTTGCAGCTTCGTAGAGTCGGGCTAGAAGAAAAGGCATATAATATGCCCGATGAGCTTTCCGGCGGTCAGAAGCAGAGGGTAGCTATTGCGAGAGCACTTGCTATGCATCCGCAGATAATGCTGTTTGACGAGCCTACAAGCGCACTTGACCCAACAATGGTAACTGAGGTCAAAAATGTTATTCGCCATCTTGCGGAGGACGGAATGACGATGCTGATCGTGACACACGAAATGCGGCTGGCAAGAGATATTTCCACCCGTGTATTGTATTTGGATGAGGGGGAGATATATGAACAGGGTAAGCCGAAGGAAATATTCGATTTCCCGAAAAGGGAGAGAACCAGGGCTTTTGTGCTCAGAATAACGAGTTGGAACTGGGAAACTTCCGAAAACGGACGTGACTTTATTGCTATGAACGCTTCTCTTGAGGAATTCTGCCGCAGCCGATTTATGAGCAGGAAAATGATGAATAATTGCGAAATCGTATTTGAGGAGATATATTCAAATTATTTCCTACCGCTTTTTGAAAAGGGAGAAAGCATCAACGTACAGTTTATACTGGAGGCTCAGGGAGAAAATGAAAAGCTGACACTTACAGTCATAACAAATGGCACAAAAACAGACCCATTCTCCGCCGATATTGACGAAACAGCCGCAATGATCCTGAAAAGTAAGGCTGTGCGTATGGATACTGATAAAGAGAATACTGCTGTATTCGAAATTAAGCATTGATAAACCTGTAGAAAATAGTAGTTGTTTAATAAACAAATAACATCAGATTATGTTTTTTTATATAATACCCCACAAACGTCAGAAAGCATTACGCTGTCCTGCCAATCAAACGACAAGGAGTATAAGTATGAGAATTATTGAAAGTGAAGGAAAAACAACTATCGCCCTTGAAGGCAGGATCGACACCAACAATGCTGCACAGACCGAAAAAGAAATATTTGATTCGGTCGGTGGCAAAACAAGCGACATCACCATTGACGCAGAAAAGCTCGAATACATATCCAGTGCCGGACTGCGTGTGTTGATGAAGCTGCGAAAGATCATTGACAAGCCCTTGCCAATGATTAATGTTTCCCGTGATGTCTATGACATACTTGAAACTACCGGCTTTACAGAGCTGCTCGATGTAAAAAAGGCATTGCGTGAGCTGAATATAGACGGCTGCCGTCAGATAGCCTCCGGCGGACAGGGTAAGATATACCGTGTTGATGATGAAACTATCGTAAAGGTATTCTGCAACGGCGGTGCTATCCCGCTGGATTATGTACAAGAGGAGCTAAGCAACGCAAAAGCGGCGTTTATAGCAGGTGTTCCCACTGCCATATCCTTCGATACAGTGAAGTGCGGCGAATATTACGGCATAGTCTATGAAATGATAGACTCGAAAACTCTCTCTCAGGCTGTCGTTGATGAGCCGGAAAAAATCGATAAGCTTGCCGAGAAATACGCTGCTTTTATCAAGGATTTCCAGTCTATACACGCTCCCGGTGACAAATTCAAACAGTCAAGGGATATTTATAACG
>JAHKXX010000119.1 GCA_020627425.1 bacterium | reverse complement strand
ATTTGTTTCGGGTGAAATCTATATCATTTCTTTCATATTGAAGCTCAACAAGCTTACTGAGAAGCTCATCGCGGCTTTTCTGCATACCGGGTCGCAACGATATTACCATAGTTCTATAGTCTATAGGATTACCGAGCGAATATATACATGATACGCTGGATACTATTATAACGTCCCGCCTTTCGGAAAGAGCGAGTGTAGCAGAGTGTCTCAGCTTATCTATTTCATCATTTATTGCGCTGTCCTTTTCTATATATGTATCAGTTGTCGGGACATATGCCTCCGGCTGATAATAATCATAGTAGGACACAAAGTATTCGACCGAATTTTCCGGAAAGAACTCGCGGAACTCCGAGCAAAGCTGAGCAGCAAGAGTTTTATTATGTGCAAGCACAAGAGTAGGACGGTTAAGGCGTTCTATAACATTTGCCATAGTGAATGTCTTGCCGGAACCGGTCACTCCGAGCAGAGTCTGCTCTTTATTTCCTGCAAGTATACTATTTACAAGTGCGTCAATAGCCTGCGGCTGATCGCCTGTAGGCTTATATTTGGAAACAAGCTTAAAATCCATATCTATCTCCCGGTCTTATGCTCTTTTTCTTCTGAGAAGTGACTTAGGCGGTATTACGGTGTCAGTGCGTATTGTCACCTTTTGCATCGCGTGAGGCGCAGACTCTATACTTATGCCCTTATCGTCGTACATAGCGTCTACCGTAAAGCAAAACGGTTTTCCGTTTGGAGGAAGAACATCCAGCTCTTCTCCGACAGAAAATTTATTTCTCTGAGTTATAAAGGCTACATTATCACGATAGTCGTCACAGACTCCCACTACGTCATATTTTCTTATATAGCCGCCGTTATCGGTCACCTGACCCGGCTCTTTACCGTAAAAGAACCCTGTATTATATTCACGGTGACTTACTTTTTCCAGTTCTTCTTTTATCCAAGGACTGAGCTTCCAATTCAATGGCGCTGCATAGTACTCATCAAGCGCGTGTCTATAGGCATTTGTCGTGACAGCAACATAGTAAGACGACTTCGCCCTGCCCTCTATCTTAAGACTATTAACGCCTGCTTTTATCAGGTCATCTATATGTTCTATCATACACAGATCACGCGAATTATAGAGGTATGTTCCGTCCTCCTCCTCATTTACGGGGTAATAATGACCGTCGCGGTGTTCTTCAAACAAATGGTATTTCCATCTGCACGGCTGTGCGCAGTCACCGCGGTTTGCATCTCTGCCCGTAAGATAGCTTGAGATAAGGCATCTGCCGGAAAAAGACACACACATAGATCCGTGTACAAAGGCTTCGATTTCCAGAGACGGGTTTATTTTAGCCCTGATCGACGCAATATCATCAAGTGAAAGCTCCCTGGCAAGCACTATTCTGGTTGCTCCCATATCATAAAGAGTATTTGCAGTCTGATAATTTACAATTCCAGCCTGAGTAGAAACGTGACGCTCAACCCCCGGGGCATACTTTGCAGCGAGCGACATAACACCCAGATCGGCTATAATCAATGCGTCCACACCAATCTCTTCACAATATGACAGAAAAGGCGGAAGTCTGTCTATCTCGTTATCTCTCGGAAGTGTATTACAAGTAACATATACCCGAACGCCCTTTTCGTGGGCTTTCTTTACACATTCAGAAAGGTTTTCTTTGTCAAAATTTGCCGAGGCTGTTCTCATACCGAATTCCTTTCCTGCAAGATATACAGCGTCGGCACCGAATGTCAGTGCGCTGTTAAAGCACTCGACATCTCCCGCAGGTGACAGCAGTTCTGTTTTACGCATAATAATAACCTCCGTTTCTCTATATAACCCCATTATACCATTTCTCCCATTAAAAAAGCTACCCTCAACTAAAATATATTTCATTATCCGTTTTATTATTTGACAAGCTATGATATAATGATTAACAGCGAAATTTGTATAAGGATGCATATTATGATTATAGACTTAAATTATCTTGACAAAATAAGCGGCGGCTACACTCTTTATGATATACGAACTCCCGGAGAAAAGGATTATGGTTTGATAAAGGGTTCGGTATCTGCTGATGATAAAAACATTTTTGATCTGATAAAGAATAACAGTAAGTCAGCTCCTGTTATCATATGTATAGACGGAAAAAAAAGCAGTGAAATAGCAGAAGAACTATATAATAACGGAATAAAAGCCTACAGCATTAACGAAGGATACCATGCTTTTATAGACAACGATCTGAAAAAGCAGAGTGATCCCGATTTCTGTCAGAAGGTAGAAAACAGTCTGAGAAAAAAATTCCGAAAAAGCATCTACAGCAATTTTATCAAGGCACTGAAGGCATATAAGCTCGTAAATGAGGGCGACTGTGTAGCCGTATGTATATCCGGCGGCAAGGATTCTATGCTTATGGCAAAGCTTTTTGCCGAACTAAAAAGATATAGTGAAGTTAACTTTGATGTAAAGTACATAGTTATGGATCCCGGCTATAACGACAGAAACAGAAGGATAATAGAATCAAATGCAAAAAATCTTTGTATACCAATTGAAATATTTGAAACGGACATTTTCTCTTCTGTTCTGAATGTAGAAAAATCTCCCTGCTATTTGTGTGCAAGAATGAGGCGCGGACATTTATACAGCTTTGCAAAAAAGCTTGGATGCAATAAAATAGCTCTCGGACATCATTTTGATGATGTTATTGAAACTATACTTATGGGTATGCTTCAGAGCGCACAGATACAGACTATGATGCCAAAGCTTCACAGCACAAATTTTGAAGGGATGGAGCTGATAAGACCGCTGTATCTGATACGGGAGGACGACATAAAGGCATGGCGCGATTATAACGACCTGCATTTTTT
>JAHKXX010000118.1 GCA_020627425.1 bacterium | reverse complement strand
GGCGGGTGCCATAAATCCGTTCAGTGGGAGTTAAATCTCCCACTGAACGGAAGCAAGCCTACGGCTTGCCTTTGCTTGTTGAAAGCAAAGCTTTTAATTGGCAAAACGTTTATACAGTTACTCTGTGACACTTGAGCAAGAAAACAAAAAATGGAAAATTAAGGGTCGCTGCGCTCCGTTTTTTAGTAAGCTTATGTGTGACGGATGTTCTTATCGGTTTTCGATCAAGAATAAACCAAACTTGTACGCGTGCCAAGAAAGCGGAGGACACAACTAACCCGGGTGCGCGAATTGACAGCGCAGGCACTGCGCCAAAATGTGTAAAATTATGTTGAAAAAAACTTTTATTTAGGCTATAATATGTATTGAATATTATATGTAAAGGAAGGGGATATAAGCTATGAATGATAACCTGACACGGGCTTTTATAATGCTGCTTGGCGGTTTTATCGTGGTGTTCTCGGTTTTGCTGCTGCTCATATTTATAGTCTGGGCTTACGGAAAGATCGTTTCTTCGGCTCAGTCCGCAACAGTAAAGAAAAAACAAAAGAAGGACGAGACTCCAGATCCGGCTGCGGCTGCTACGGCAGTAAATACGGAGACAAATGATGAGCCTGCTGCTGATGAAATACCGCTTGAAATAATCGCAGTGATCGCCGCTGCGGTCGACTCGTTATACGGTACAAAGCCGCACAGGATAAAGAACATAAAACGGACAGGCTCGCGCTCTGCATGGAGCACAGCAGGAATACTGGAAAACACCAGACCGTTCTGACTCTTTTATATGAAAGGAAGTTATAAATGGAAATCTTTAACCAGTTGGGCGGTATGTTCAACGGACTTATCCAATCGTCCGGATTACTTACTCTCCAATGGCAAAACTATGTTATGGTCGCGATCGCGCTCATTCTGATGTTCCTTGCCATAAAAAAGCAATACGAGCCGCTGCTGCTGCTGCCTATAGCCTTCGGTATGCTGCTTGTAAACATATTCCCCGGAATTATGGGAACACCTACCGCTACTCTTGAAACAGCCGAACAGCTAAAGGCTGCCGGACTTGATCCCTCCGGCTATTCAAAGGTAGTTATGGACGGAACTACTTACTACGAACATATGCAGTACGGCGGACTTTTCTACTATCTCTATCAGGGCGTCAAGCTTGGTATATATCCGCCTCTTATATTCCTCGGAATAGGTGCTATGACGGACTTCGGTCCTCTTATCGCAAACCCGAAAAGCTTTATTCTCGGTGCTGCTGCACAGGTAGGTATTTTCCTTACCTTCATAATGGCGACAGTACTTGGCTTTAATCAGAACGAAGCAGGCTCTATCGCTATTATAGGCGGAGCCGACGGTCCTACGGCAATATTTGTTACGACAAAGCTTTCGCCGGAGCTTCTCGGTCCTATAGCCGTTGCGGCTTATTCGTATATGGCTCTTGTACCGATAATCCAGCCGCCTATTATGAAGCTGCTGACAACAAAGAAAGAACGTGCGGTAGTGATGGGTCAGCTGAGACCTGTGTCAAAGCTTGAAAAAATACTTTTCCCGATAATAGTTGTAATAGTTGTATCGCTGCTCCTTCCGGACGCTGCTCCGCTAGTCGGTATGCTGATGCTCGGCAATCTCTTCAAGGAAAGCGGTGTTGTTGACAGGATCTCAAAGACCGCACAGAACGAGCTGATGAATATCATAACTATATTCCTCGGTGTGACGGTCGGTGCTACTGCGACAGGTCCGCTGTTCCTCAATCTGAAAACACTCGGAATAATATTCCTCGGTCTGTTTGCGTTCTGCCTTGCTACGGCTTGCGGTACGCTCTTCGGAAAGATAATGTATGTTGCTACAAGAGGCAAGGTAAATCCTCTCATAGGCTCCGCAGGCGTTTCTGCCGTACCTATGGCGGCGCGTATATCACAGAAGGTAGGACAGGAGGAAAACCCCGGAAACTTCCTGCTTATGCACGCTATGGGTCCGAACGTAGCCGGTGTTATCGGCTCGGCTGTTGCCGCAGGCGTACTTCTGAGCGTTATACCTCACTGATAAAAAAACAGATAACAAAAAATCCTCTCCGCGTTCGGAGAGGATTTTTCTTATGTGTTAATATTACTTTGAAGCCTCTACAAGAGCCTTTGTGTCTCTTGCTATAACAAGCTCCTCGTTTGTCGGGATGACCCAGATCTCTACTGAAGAGTCGGGAGTCGAAATCTTGCCCCAGTTTCCGTGTATGTACTCCTCGTTCAGCTTGTCGTCTATTTTTACGCCCATATACTCTAACTTGTGGCATACGCTGGCGCGGTGTGAATACTGGTTCTCGCCTATACCTGCGGTAAATACGAGGGCATCCATACCGCCGAGAACTGCATTGTAGGAGCCTACATATTTTAGTATCTGATACTCCAGCATATCTATGGCAAGTTTTGCACGCTTATTGCCCTTCTCTGCTGCCTCGGAAACATCGCGGTCATCGGATGAAATGCCGGATATACCGAGAAAGCCCGACTTTTTGTTGAGCAGTGTGTCCATCTCTGACGGGGACAGGTTTTCCTTCTCTGCTATAAACGTTACTACAGACGGGTCAAGGCTTCCTGTTCTTGTGCCCATCATAATACCGTCCAGCGGAGTAAGACCCATACTTGTATCTACTACCTTGCCGCCGTCTACAGCCGTTATAGAGGAGCCGTTGCCAAGGTGACATGTTATTATCTTCAGATCCTTTATATCCTTGCCCATAAGCTCTGCACAGCGCTGCGAAACGTATCTGTGAGAGGTTCCGTGAGCGCCATAGCGGCGAACGGCATACTTCTCGTAGAACTCATAGGGTACTGCGTACATATATGCCTTCTCGGGCATAGTAGAGTGGAACGCGGTGTCGAATACAACTACCTGTGGTACGTCCTTGCCGAATACATCGAGACAAGCGCGTATTCCCTGAAGGTGGGCTGCATTGTGAAGCGGAGCCAGCGGGATCAGGCTTTCGATGCCTGCTATTACCTCATCATCAACTATCTTTGACTCGCTGAACAAAGCGCCGCCCTGTACGACTCTGTGACCGATAGCCGAAACCTCGCCGAGGTCTGTGATAACTCCGTGCTCCTTGTCGAGCAGTGCGTCCTTTATCTGTACAAAGGCTTCGGTGTGATTGTTCATGGTAACGTCTATCTCATACTTCTTGCCGGTGCCTGTTGTATGCTTAAAGTGACCGTCGATACCTATCCTTTCGCAGTTTCCCTTCGCAAGCACGCTTTCATCGTTCATATCAATAAGCTGATATTTCATGGAAGAGCTGCCTGCATTGATGACCAGAATTTTCATTGGAATTACCTCCTGATAATTATTGCAATATTACTCTTTTTATTTTACAATATTATTGTATATAATGTCAATTGAATGAAATCAAAAACTGTAATTTTTTTGGCATTATCAATCTATACACGCGGAGAAAAGCTATGAATGTATATGGCGCAATATGTGAATTCAATCCTTTCCACAACGGACATAAATATTTTCTTGAACAAATGAGGATTCTCGGAGCTACGCATATAGCAGTATGTATGAGCGGCAGCTTTACCCAGAGAGGGGAGCCTGCTGTTATCGGCAAATACGACAGAGTGCGGGCTGCGCTGTCAAACGGTGCCGATCTGGTACTGGAATTGCCCGTAAGCTTTGCCTGTGCCGGTGCAGAGCGCTTTGCCCTTGGTGGAGTAAGTATACTGGACTCGTTGGGCTGTGTTGATACGCTGAGCTTTGGCAGCGAAAGCGGCGATACAGCCGCCCTGATAAATACAGCCCGTCTGCTGTATTCTCAGGACTTCAGTGACAGTCTGAGAAAACATCTGTCACAGGGTATGACCTTTGCCTCTGCTCGTGAACAGGCTGTAAAAGAGTTGTGCGGAGAATCGGCTGCGGCCCTCCTAAGGGACGCAAATAATATACTGGGCATAGAATATATAAAAGCACTTATAAATACAGACAGCAGAATAAAGCCGCTTGCTGTCAAGCGCCGCGGCAGCGCGCACGACAGCAGTATAGCTTCCGGCAATATAGCCTCTGCGTCATTTATTCGCGAGGGTATTTACAGCGGCGCGGATATTTCTCCGTATGTGCCGGAAAATACTGTCGGTTTTTTAAGAAGTGAAAGCATACCGGAAATAAACAGGATGAAGTCTATAGAGGGCGCACTGCTGTATCGCCTGAGAACGATGAGTGTTGATGATCTTTCAGCCCTTCCCGATATAAGCGAAGGACTTCACAACAGGCTCTACAGCGCTGTCAGAGACTCTGTATCCGTAGAGGAAATACTCCGTAAAACCAAGTGTAAGCGCTATACAATGGCTCGTATACGCCGGTGTCTGATGTATGCGCTGCTGTATATGACAAAAGAAGGTCTGCCCAAAAAGCCGTCATATATCCGTGTTCTCGGCTTTAACGCACGGGGCAGAGAGATACTGAGAGCGGCAAGAGATTCTTCTGCTTTGCCGGTTATAATGAAAAGCAGTGACGCTAAAAAAATCGGCGGAGCCGTTCTCACCGATTTTGAAAAAGAGTGTTTTTGCGACGATATCTATGCGCTTACCGACAAAAAAATATCTGTTTGCGGTCAAAATTATACTGTAAATACAGTTATTTTATGATATAATAACCTCACGGGCTGATTACTGCTAATAACCACGAAGCAAGCCTGAGCCCCCTTTGCTTGTTGAAAGCAAAGCTTTTAATTATGATATAGTATATCTATATCTGCACATAATGCGAGGAATGATACTATGAATATAAGCCTACAGGAAATGATGGACGAGCTTTACGGACACTGTGTTTTGATAACAGGCGAGGGCTACGAGCTGATAGCGGCTGTTGACTACGGTCCGCGTATAGTAAGTATCCGCAGGGGAGAAAGCCCCAATCTGTTTTATAATTCATATAACGAAGAATACAGGCGTTTTTACGGACACAAAATGCGTCTGACTATAGACAAAGCAAACAACAACGTTTATTTTGACGATTCGCCCGTACAGTATTCATTACTTGAGGACGGTGTCCGTTTGCTTCAGACTGTATTTCAGCCCCTGAGGCTGGAGCTGTCTATGGATATTATATTCGGGGCAGAGCAGAACAGTCTTATGGTGGTACACTCTGTAAAGAACGGTACCGACGAGCCTGTAAAGCTCTCTATATATACCGAATCGCCGTTCATAATCGAGGGGTTTGTAGTCGCTCCGCAGAACATAATACCCGAGGATACCCGTCCCGACAGGATACTTGACCTGTGGGGAAGCAAATGGACGGACAAAAGACTCTTTATCGGAGACAGGTTTATCTCGTTACTGTCCGACGGCAGCGACAGCAAGCTGAAGATAGGCAACAACAATACCGACGGCTGGTGCGGCTTTATAAGTGGTAATACCGCATTTATAAAAAAATATATCCACAATCGCGCGGCTCTGTATCCTGTCCCGAGATGTTCATCTGTTCTGGCAACACACAGGGATTATCTCAGTATACAGACCTACAGCCCGTTTTATATGATAGAGCCCGAGGAATCCGCGCGACATGTTGAAAACTGGAGCTTTGCCTCTACCGAGGCGATAGGATACAATAACGAAACACAGCTTGAAGGTCTTTTGAATATACTCTGAAAAAGAAATAACCGCCGCAGTTTTGCGGCGGTTATTTCTTGGAGTTTTATGCGTAAGTTACCGTAAAGGTATAGATCGTGTACCCGTCAAATTTCCATGACATATATTTAACGTTTATGCTTCTGAGTGTTCTCGGGAAGTTAGACTGATCATTTAAGAAACTGCTTATATAATCTGTAGAATCCACAGAGTCTGTCTTTACTATGACGTCATATACGGTCTGCTTTTTGTTTGCAGCCTCCTGCATTGCTGTCTTAAGCTCTGAATTGTCTGCTGCATAGTAGCAGTCGTCTCTGCTGTTTATGTCCTCGTTGAGTACCAGCCTTTCAAGATCTGCCGGCTGTGCAGCAGTACAGTTCTTATAAGAGGAGGTGAATCTGTGAGTAGAAGATAAAGTGCTGTTCGGAACCATAAAGTAGGTATAGCGCAGATTACTGTCGTCGGTAACGCCGGCTATTACCGGGTCGTCCCATGTTACATCTACGTTGTACCAGGTGCCGTTAACTATTATCTGATTCCACATGTGCGACAGTGCCTGTCCTGAGTTGTTGGTAGCGTAGCCCGTAACGACATTGCACTGTATACCGGCAGCCTCGCACAGATCCCGGAATGCATAGGAATAGCCGTCGCAGACTGCGGTATGGTTTTTGAATACACCCTCGGCGGTGTGATCAATAGCGGGTACAGTCCCTGCGTTATAGTTTGCCGTATCGTACACGGTATTTTTTACCACCCAGTCGTGCAGTGCACGAACCTTCTGCACGGGAGTCATACCTGATGTTATTACCTGACTTACTACCTTCTCGGCTTCGGACTGAGTTTTGACACACTCGACATTAAAGTAGCTTCTGGTTACCTTGCCGTTGCTGTCCTGAACCATTGCACATATCTGATATGTACCGACGGTATTCATCGGGACTGTCATGGTGCTTACATCCGAAAATGCAGTAGCCTCTCCCCAGACAGTGCCGGGAGTCTTTTTTACCTTGTATGCATAGGTATAACCGCCGCTGCCGCCGGAGGCTGCCGTTTTTATTGTTATTGAAGAGCCGACGTTAACGCTGTCTGACGATAATGTACAGTTGTTAACAAGCAGAGGCGCTACCTTCAGCGTCAGATATTTCTTTACTACTACTTCTCTTTCGTCTTTAATTTTTACACAGATGTCATAGGTACCTGATGCAGTGGTTTTATAAAGGATATAGCTGCTGCTGCCGAAGGGCTCTATTATTTTCCAGCTTGTAGCAGTGGACTTTTTAATGCTGTACTGATACTGTCTGGTGCCTACTCCGCCGGTGCCGCGTGCATATATCTTTATTGACTGTCCCTTTGTAACGTAGTCGCTCGAGAGCTCTGCATTCGTGGACAGAGGCTGTACTACGTTCAGCTGCTTTTGGGCTTCCTTTGTTGTGCCGTCTGAGAGCTTACATAATACCTTTATGTCGTATTTTACCGCAGAGGTGGGTTTTATGGTTGCGGTAGATGAGGCACTAAAGGAGCTTATTGTCGACCAGTTTGTTGCAGTTGATTTTTTGTAGTAGAACGCATAGCGTGCTGCCTTCTCACAGGACGCTGTGGCTGTTACAGTTGTTCCTTTTACAACGGTATCTGCACTGAGGGTGAGGGTCGCC
>JAHKXX010000117.1 GCA_020627425.1 bacterium | reverse complement strand
TATGGGAGTTGCCTCTGCAAAAATAGAGGGCAGAATGAAGCGTCCGGAATATGTGGCTGCCGCGACAGCCGCCTGCAGAATGAGTCTTGACACGGGCAAGGTGGACGAGGAGCTTTATCAAAAGCTGTCGGCGGTGTTCAGCCGCTCGGGCTTTACAGACGGGTATTATACAGGAAAACGCGGCACCGGGATGTTTGGTATACGCAGCAAGGAAGATGTTCTAAGTGCCTCCGGCAAGGTGCTCGCATCCATTCACGAAGGCTACAGGGACGAGCTTAGTCGGATACCTGTAAATGCATATCTGACCGCTGACAGAAACCTCCCTATAAAGCTTACTGTAAGTGATAAAGAGAATCACAGCTATACCTCAACAGGAGATGTACCCCAGTCTGCAAAAAAGGTGCCGACTGACAGGGAGCGTTGCTATGAGTCTATCAAAAAGACAGGCGGAACTCCGTTTTACATAGAGAGCTTCGGCTGCGATATTGATAACGGGCTTTTTTTGCCGGCACCCGTGCTGAATAATATCAGACGCGAGGCGCTCTCGGGCTTGCTCTCAGAGAGGACAAAACGCGACCCTGTGGAGTTTTCGCATATAGAGATCACAAATACTCCGAAAAAGCAGAAAACCAGAAAGCGTCTTCTTCGCGCACGCTTTACGGATAACTGTATACCTGATGAATTCCTTGAGTGTGAGCTTATTTATGTACCGATGACTCTTGGTGACAAAGAGCTTACAGAGCTTATGGACAGGGGCTTTGCCGTTGCAGTCGAAATACCGAGGGGTATTTTCTCACAGGAAGAAGAAATTATAAGGCGTCTTAAAGAGATACAGCGGCTTGGCATAAATGAAGTTCTCGCCTCAAATATCGGCTCTGTTTATCTTGCAAGACAGCTTGATATGGATATTCACGGCGGCTTCGGACTGAATATTACAAATACCCGTTCTCTAATGCAACTGAGAGAGCTTGGTGTTATGGACGCCGAGCTTTCATTCGAGCTTACCCTCGATCAGATCTCTGCTATCGGAGAAGCTATACCCACGGGTATAATCACCTATGGTCGTCTGCCGCTTATGCTTATGAGAAACTGCCCCGGCTCGGCGGACGGTACAGGTTTTGACTTTACAAAAGAAAAACACAGTCTTATTGACAGAAAAAATATAGAATTCCCCCTTCAGACAATAGGTGAGTGTACAGAGCTGCTCAACTCCCTTCCGCTGACGCTTTCCGACAGAAGGAAAGAGATAACCGGAGTTGATTTTGAGGTTATGCGTTTTTCGCTTGAAACGGAAAACGAAAAAAAGGAGGCTCTACGGCTTTATAACAAAGCTTTGGCGCCGGAAGGAAAGTACACCCGCGGACTGTACTATAGGGGAGTATACTGACATTTAAAACAGAGAGGAAGCTAATAATGACTATAAAGATAAAAAAACTCAGATCAAATGCGGTCTTACCGAACAGAGCTACCGATCATTCAGCAGGAGCCGACCTGTGCGCATGCATAGACGAGCCTGTTACTGTTGCTCCCGGAGAGCTTGTAAAGATCCCTACGGGAATAGCGGCTGAGCCTGATGACAAAAGCTGTGCGCTGTTTTTGTTTGCACGCTCGGGACTCGGAGTGAAGCACGGGATAACTCTCTCTAACAGCGTAGGTGTAGTTGACAGCGACTATCGGGGAGAAATATGCGTAGGCCTTTGTAACGTATCAGATACCCCATATACCATACAGCCGAACGAAAGGATTGCCCAGATGGTTTGTATGCCCGTTATTTTTGCGGATTTTGTCGAGGCAGAGACTCTGTCCGATACAGCCCGAGGAGAGGGAGGATTTGGTTCAACAGGAAAATGATACCATCAATTGATATATTTGTACAAAAATAAGAGGTTTTTAACCGTTGTTTTTTTATTATAAGTAGAAGTCAAAAATCATTCCAATTACTTATTGAGATTAGCCGTTACAGGGGTTATAATATATTTTGGTTGTTTGTTTTTGGAAAAGGGGTAATTACGGAATGTTTTCAAAGGATATAGGAATAGACCTTGGTACTGCCAATACCCTTGTATATGTCAAGGGAAAGGGCATAGTTCTGCGCGAGCCGAGTGTTGTCGCTGTTGATGTAAGAACGGACGCAGTGCTTGCAGTAGGACGTGAAGCCAAGGATATGATAGGAAGAACGCCCGACACAATAGAAGCGGTCAGACCGTTGAAGGATGGCGTTATAGCAGATTTCGATATAACCGCGGCTATGCTCAGACAGTTTATAAAAAAGGCTGTAAAGACGTCTCTCTTCAGTCGGCCGCGTATAGTAGTGTGTATTCCGTCGGGCTGTACCGAGGTAGAGCGACGTGCCGTAGAGGATGCAGCACGTCAGGCAGGCGCAAAGCAGATAGAGCTTATGGAAGAGCCTATGGCTGCCGCAGCAGGAGCAGGGCTGCCGGTTTCACAGCCGCTCGGCAATATGGTAGTAGATATAGGCGGCGGTACATCAGAGGTAGCGATCATATCTCTTGATGATATTGTCACAGCCTGCTCGGTAAGAGTTGCAGGCGACAAGTTTGACGACGCCATAATACAGTATGTAAAAAGAACCTACAGTCTTCTTATAGGTGAGCGTACAGCCGAGGATATAAAGCTTCACATAGGCTCGGCTTATCCCTATAAGGACGAGGGCAGTATGTTGATAAAAGGCAGGAATTTTTCCGACGGACTGCCAAATGATATAAAGCTGTCCGCCGCAGAGGTAAGGGACGCTCTGGCAGATCCTCTGCTGACGATAATCGAGGCAATAAAAACGACTTTGGAGCAGGCTCCGCCCGAGCTTGCGGCCGATATAATAGATAACGGAATTATGCTGACAGGCGGCGGCGCGCTTTTGCGCGGTCTTGATAAGCTTGTGGCACAGGAAACGAGTATGCCCGTGCGCGTTGCCGAGAGACCGCTTGATTGTGTGGTTGACGGAACGGGAATCCGACTTGAGGAACTGAGAGTCTCCTCAAGGAACAAAAAACGCTGAACAAACCGGCATTGATAGTGCTTTTACGGCGGAGTATAATATTACTGCCGCCGTTTTTTTACCGATAATAGTAATGAACTGTTTGCTGTTTTGCTTGTTAAAGACAAAGCTTTTGAAGGGAGGAGAGTACGCTGAAGGGATTTTTTTACGGCAAGGGAATAAAGGTCTTGCTGACTATAGTATGTATATTTCTGGCACTTGCTCTCATAACCTCCGGAAACAGCTATGTAAAGGGCTTTTTCACCTCTTTTTTGCTCACTCCGCTTCAGCAGGTGGCAGCAGGTGGAACTACTGCCGCAGGAGACGCTCTGACGCCTCCGAAAAGCCTTGAGGAGCTTACTGAGGAAAACAAAAAGCTCAGGGAAGAAAACAAAAGGCTCACGGACGAGCTTGTTGATTATTACGACATAAAAAACCGTAACGAGGAGCTGAACAGGTTTTATAATATAAAGGCTGAAAATCAGGACTTTACGCTTGTTACCGCAAAGGTGATAGGCAGAGATCCGCTTGAAAACTTTTACGGTATGACGCTTGACAAGGGAAGTGTCGACGGAGTTGACAAGGACGATCCCGTAATGACCGAAAACGGTCTTGTGGGCATAGTTTCCGAGGTATCTCCTAAGTCCTGTCGTGTAATAACCATACTGTGTCCGGATATACAGGTGGGTGTTGCGGACAAAAAGACCGATGACAACGGTGTGCTCTCCGGCAGGGCAGAGCTTAGCGACAAGGGTTATACGGTTATGAACAACTTGTCTGAACAGAATAAAGCCGAGACGGGAGATATAGTTGTAACATCCGGCTACGGAGGAATTTATCCCGATAATATAAAAATAGGAAAAATAAAAGAGCTTTCATCCGATCCTTATACCTCTATGCCTATGGCGGTCATAGAGCCGTATGAGGACGTAAGAACAACAGGCTCTGTCGCGATAATAACAGATTTTGATAAGTAATAAATAAGGGCTGATAAATATACCAATGAAAAGACTTCGCGTTATCAGATATATTATTTTCTCAATAGAGATAGTTGTTGCCTATATTTTACAGACAACACCGTATCTTTTGCCCGAGGTATACGGAGGAAAGGCGGTCGTTCTGCCGGTGCTGGCTCTGAGTATCTCTGTATTTGAGCCGCAGATACCGTCCATGATCTTCGGTGCTGTTTGCGGATCGCTGACTGATCTGTCCGCAGCCGGACCTATCGGCTATTATTCCGTAGGCGTAGTTATTATATGCTATATTGTGAGTACGCTTATGGAGAATTATGTCAAGACAAACCTTGCTTCGGTAATGATAATTGCTCTTGCCTGCATACCGCTTATGCTTTTTGTGCATTTTCTTTTTTATTATCTTTTTGTGGGCTATGTCGATGCATGGACATTTTTTGTTTCACACTATGTTTCGCGGATCATCTATACTCTTGCCTTTGTACCTGTTCTGTACGGACTGAACAGGCGCGTTTCGGCAGTACTAAGGAGTGAATAACGGTTGAAAAAATCATCAAAGGGAAGATATACCTTTCTTATAACCGTTTTGCTTGTTGTGATCGCGGTGTTTGTCTACAGACTGGTACAATGGCAGATAGTTCAGTCGGATTACTATGAAAACATAGCTATGACTTCCGCAAGCTACACAGTAGCCACCGACGCTATCAGGGGCGAGATATACGACAAAAACGGAGTAGACCTTGCGGTAAATGTAACCGGCTACAGGGTGGTTATAAATAAGCTTTACGTCAGGGAGGACAGGCTCAACGAGGTTATAGACCGCCTTCTGACAGTCATAAACGAGTGCGGGGAAAAATGGAACGACGAGCTGCCGATCGCCGTTGACGACAAGGGTAATTATAGTTTTATCAGTGACAGAGAGGACGATATAGAGCTTATCAAAAGCAAGGATAATCTGAATATGAACCCCTACTCCAGCGCCGGAGAATGTATGGAGAGGCTTATTGATAAATATGAATGCAGATCCTATGACAAAAAACGACAGAGAGATATCATAAGTGTGCGTTATAATATGGAGCGTACAGGCTTTTCGGGCAGTCAGCCATATGTTTTTTCAGACAGCGTCAGTGAAAAAAATATGTCCGTAATAGCCGAGAGGCTACAGGACGAAAAAAGCGTAACTACCGAATCAACAGCTGTCAGAACCTATACAAACGGCAGCATAGCTCCGCATATTGTGGGTGTCACGGGTCTTATCTCTGCCGAGGAGTACAAGGAGCTGAAGGATAAGGGCTACGGCTATACCGATATCCTTGGAAAAACGGGAGTAGAGTCTGCCTTTGAAGGCTATCTGCGCGGAGAAGGCGGAGAGAGAACCTATGAGGTCGACTCTGTCGGAAATATAAATATTATTTCGACAAAAAACTCAAAGCCCGGCGATAATGTTTACCTGACTCTTGACGCGAGACTGCAAAAAAGTGCAACCAAGGCTTTGGCAGAGGCTGTCAAGGAAGCAAACACGAACGCAAAGGAAAGCGGAGAAAAGCACAGCGGCGAGGACTGTACCGGTGCTGCGGTCGTTGTACTGAATGTCAAGGATTTCTCCGTGCTTGCAGCGGCAAGTTATCCGGGCTTTGATCTGTCAAAATACTATACGGATTACGAAAAGCTGTCGAGCGACAAGCGTATACCGCTTTATAACCGTGCCTTTGACGGTGCGCTGGCTCCCGGATCAACATATAAGCCTATGGTAGCCTCTGCTGCATTACAGGAAAAAGTCATAAAGCCCGACACAACTATCAAGTGTGAGTCTATATATACAAAGGGCGGACTCAGACTCAGGTGTATGAGCTACCACGACTCGATCAATATGTACGAGGCAATAGAAAAGTCCTGTAATGTCTATTTTGCCGAAACAGGCAGACTGCTCGGTATAGATAAAATGGATAAATATGCAAAACGCTTCGGACTGGGCGTCAGGACCGGTGTAGAGATCGGCGAAAGCTCCGGTACGCTTGCAGGTCCGGAGTTCAGCAGGGAGATGGGCTCCGAATGGTACGAGACCTCTGTTTCTCCTGCGGCGATAGGGCAGTCCGATAACCAGTTTACACCGCTGCAGCTTGCGACATATGTTGCGACTATAGCAAACGACGGTACCAGACTGAAAACTCATGTAGTTGACAGGATAGTTTCATATGACGGAAAAGAGGTTCTGAAAACGGAGCCTACGGTCGTAGAGAAGGTAGGCATAGACGTAAATAATCTTAAACAGGTACAAAAGGCTATGAATATGGCAACAAGCTCGTATGACGCGCTGTCTGATTTCAATATGCAAATAGCCGGCAAAACCGGTACAGCAGAAAATATCGGCTCGGATCATGCAAACTTCATTTGCTACGCGCCCTATGACAAGCCCGAGATAGCGATCGCGGTCATGGTAGAGCACGGCGGAAAAAGTACAGTGGCTGTTAACGTCGGCAAAAAAATACTTAATGCATATTTTTATGGAAAGGGACTACAGGAGATCCCTGAAACAAACAAGGACGGCACAGTGGGCGAGCAAAAGAACAAAAACTGACAGATTTTCCTGAAATAGCGGATTATGTAAATTGTGTATGAAAAAAAATCGTTTTTCTTCTTGACTTTATGTAATTTGTGTGATATGTTTATAAAAGAGGTATGTGAAAATGGGCAAGGTGACGGTTATTACATCCGGAAAGGGTGGAACAGGTAAATCAACTATCACGGCAGGACTCGGCGCCGCTCTTGTAAGACGCGGAGACAGGGTGCTGCTGATAGACTGTGATGCAGGTATGAGGGGTATAGACCTTATGCTTGGAGTCAGCGGTGAGTTGGTTTTTGATGTTGCCGATATAATCAACGGCAACTGCCCCCCGACGAGTGCGATATATCCGTGCAAGACCGTCCCCGACCTGTACATACTGCCTGCACCTCAGAATGTGCGGGACGAGATAAGCCCGTCGATCATGCGAAGGCTTACAAAAATACTTGTCAGATATTACGACCATATACTTATAGACAGCCCTGCCGGTATAGGCGCAGGCTTTCGCAGTGCTTCAGCACCTGCAAACAGTGCCATACTTGTGGCAAACGCAGAGCCTCTGTCACTCAGGGGCTGCGATAAGGTGCGCCACAAGCTGCGTCACAGCCAGATAAGCGATATAAGGCTTATTATAAACCGCTTTAACGAACGCCGTTTCAGAAGGATGGATGTCTACAGCGACCTCGATTCTGTCATAGACGAGGCAGGGGCGCGTCTTTTGGGGATAGTACCCGAGGACAACGCTGCAGCAGCGCTTTCACAGAAGGGAAACCCCATAGAGGGCAGAATGAAGGCAGCATATGCCTTTGACAGGATTGCTGCGCGTATGGATGGTCGCGATGTAGAACTTGTGATAGAGTGATCACAAATACGAAATAATTTTTTAATACATATTCAGGGGGTAATAAAATGAATATAGCACTGATAGCACACGACGCAAAAAAGGAACTTATGGTACAGTTTTGTATTGCTTATTGCGGAATACTCAGCAGACACTCTCTGTGC
>JAHKXX010000116.1 GCA_020627425.1 bacterium | reverse complement strand
TTGGAATAGGTGCAAGTAACGCGATTTAGTGTGATACACCAAGCAGAAAAGACAAATACACTTATTCTCACATCAAACCAGCACGAGCGGCGCCCTGAGCGCCGTGACGCGGACGGAGAGGGACAATAAACCCAACTTGACCGCGTGCCAAGAAAGTAGGCGGTAACACCAATTCGAGTGCGCGAATTGCTCCGCGCGAGCACGCGCCGCCGCTTGACAGGGGGAGGAGGGAGAGTGTATAATTTTATGTAGAAAAATGTCGGAATATGGGGCGATGGGATGAATAGTACAAAAGAGGCGGCACTGCTGATGTCTTCATTGTCAGTGTATAAGGATATAATGATAAGAACAGTTCCGAGAGCATTTTATGAACTGCTGTGCGCGTGCGAAAAACCGGTGTTCGAGTTTTCGAGGGCATGGGGAAATTTCTTTAACCTGCTTAGCAGCCGGGGCTATGCCGATAGCTTGCTCGGATGTATGACAGAGGCGGCACTCTTTGATGAAAATGCTTTTTCCAGAGCTGCTGCGGAGAATAAAGAAAAAGAATTGCCGGCTCCCGTTATCAGCGCTGTAAGACGGGATCTGTCGGCGATCGTTCGTATAGGAAGAATAACACCACAGAATATACTCGATGACTATAGATACCGCGACGAGCTTGGTTCGGTCGCAAACAGCCTGCCGAAATGGAATACGGGTAAGGTCGTAAAGGAGTTTTCCGATGAGGACGGAGCAATAGACTGCCTTGCGGATTTCTATAAAAGAAACGGCTGCGGTATGTTTGCACGATACAGGGCGTTTATATGGCGCGACGGCAGTATAGAGCCTGTGCTTCATCCCGATAAGGTGTCTGTTGACGACCTGAAGGGCTATGAGACTCCCAGAGGTCTTGTAGAAAATAATACGATCGCATTTATTAACGGCATACATTCCAATAACTGCCTGCTGTACGGCGATAGGGGTACAGGTAAATCCTCGACTGTAAAGGCACTTCTTAACAAATACTATAACAAGGGTCTGCGAATGGTGGAAATGCCAAAGGACAGACTGTCCGATTTCCCCGTGCTGGTCGATAAGATAGCAGCTCTGCCGTTAAAATTTATAATCTTTATAGACGACCTGTCGTTTTCTGACAGCGATAAAAGCTACGCTCAGCTAAAGGCGGTGCTCGAGGGCGGACTTGCGGCAAGACCCGATAATACGCTTATATACGCTACTTCTAACAGACGGCATATAGTCAAGGAAAATTATTCCGACCGTATCGGCGATGATATGCACAGTAACGATACAATACAGGAGAGTATGTCCCTGTCTGACAGATTCGGACTGTCTGTCAATTTCAGTAAACCGGATAAAGATGAATATCTTAATATAATATTTGCACTGGCAAAGGAGAAGTGCCTGAGGATCGACCCCGCAGAGCTTGCGAGGGAGGCGGAGGCATTCGCTATACAAAGAGGCGGCAGATCTCCCCGATGCGCGCGTCAGTTTATCAGTATAACAGAGGCGTCTCTGCGCTCGGAGATACAGACCGACAAATATTAAATACTTTTCGGCATGAGGAGTAAAACCGGGAATAAAACAGCCTTTATAACTAAGGAGAAGAGAAAGTCTATGAAAAAAATAATCGCACTTGTCGGAGCGGCGGCGGTCTGCCTGTCGCTTGCGGCATGCAGCCAACAGGGAAACGATTATCCCGTAAAAATAGCAAGCTATACCTTTAACGAAAGACCCGACTCTGTTGCGTGTCTTAACGACTCCGTTGCGGATATTCTTATCGCCTGCGGATATGCCGACAGAATAACGGTCAGATCCGATGAATGTACACAGGAGGAGCTGAAAAATATTCCTTCCGCAGGAAAAAAATCCTCTCCGGATATCAGTAAGATAACCTCTGCCGGAGCGGATGTGGTCTTTGCCGACAATACCCTTTCCGATGAAAGCAAAAAAAGTTTGAAGGATACCGATACAAAGGTCATGACTATGATCTCCGCAAAAAATACGGGCGATCTCAAAATGCTGTACAAAAACATCTGCGCTGTGGTCGACGGCAATAATACCGGCAGAGACAGGGGAAGCCAAAGCGTTTCCGAGGTCATTATGACTCTTGACGATCTTCAGAGAGTCGTTCCCGAAAGTCAGGTGGAAAAAACAGCCTGCTACCTGTATGACCTGGAGGAAAAAGCAGCAACGAGTTCTACTTTTTCCGGCAAGCTTTTCGACTATGCAAAAACAATAAATGTCTTTGATACGGTAAAGCAGTCAACGAGTCTGTATAACATACTCATGATATCAAATCCTCAGTATATATTCTGTGAGGTCGGTCTGAAGGATACGCTTATGTCAGATGATAAATACAGGGTGATCAGCGCCGTGATGAATGACCGGGTCTATGAGATCAGTTCAAATGAATTTGATCGGCAGGGACTGACCCTTACGTCAACTCTTACGACTATAATCGAATCGGAATATCCCGAGCTTATCAATGACAGCTCGTCACAGGAAACCTCTGTTGCCGAGAACAGTAAGGATACTCAGGAAAGCAAGCAGGAAAGCAGCGAGTCGTCCGGTATACAGGTAAAAGAGGATAAATCTCTGAAGGTAACAAGTGGTATGACCTTTAAGAAGGGCGACGAAAGCGAGGACTTTAAAAAGGTCCAGAAGCGTCTGAAGGATCTCGGCTACTTTAACGACGACATTACAGGATATTTCGGAGATGTCACCGAAAAGGCAGTTAAACAGTTTGAAAAGATCAATTCAGAGGAAACAGACGGCGTCCTCTCTACCGACGATCTTATTCTTTTGTTCTCCGCCGATGTAAAGGCTGCCGATTATAAACAAGATAGCAGTAAACAGGAGAGCAGTAAACAGGAGAGCAGTAAACAGGAGAGCAGTAAACAGGAGAGCAGTAAACAGGAGAGCAGTAAACAGGAGAGCAGTAAACAGGAGAGCAGCACGGTCAAGGCGGACAATTCCCTGAATATAACCGATGATATGTCCTTTGGTAAGGGAGATAATAATGACGACCTTAAAAAGATACAGACAAGACTGAAAACTCTCGGCTACTTTAACGACGATATAACAGGCTACTTCGGAGATGTTACCCAAAAAGCCTTCAAGGACTTCGAGAAGAATAACGGACTCGACACAGACGGATATATGGCAACAGAGGATCTGAGGCTTCTGTTCTCCGACAAGGCAAAAGCAAAGTAAAAAAATAACCGTGTACAGGTTTTACCCATTGTACACGGTTACTTTTTTTCGTCTGTGCCGTCACGGTACTTAAGAAAATCCGAATAACTCAAAAGGCTTGTGCGGCTGTCCTTGTTCATTGTGTCAAAGTTTGACATCAGCCGTACCTTTTCGGTACTGTCCTCGTCGTTTATTCTTATATCCGGATCGTCGGTTCGCCCCAAAAGATAGTCAACGGACACATTTAGGCGGTCTGCTATACGCGCCAGCTTGTCTCCCGACGGAAATACGGATCTCTTTTCAAGGTCGTATATGGTATTGCGGTTCATTTGACAGCTTTCCAGCAGAGATTTTACTGTTATCTTTTTTTCTTTACATAATTCCTTTATTCTGTAGGAAAGTATCCTATTTTTCATAAAATAACACCACGCTATTTGTACATATTGTAAGAAAAAATCTATATTACAGAAATAAATGCAATTAACTATTGAAATACAGAAAAAACTGTATTATAATATATATGTTTAATAGTATTGTGAGAAAAGTGTGTTTCACAAGTGAATGATATATAATCACAATATTATAACATATTTTTCTTCAAATGTCTTTAGAATTCCTTGAATTTGCGGGTGAAAATTTCACTATAATTATTGAAGAGAAATTACACAATATAGCTTTCCCAAACGATACCTCCGGTATCGAAAAAATAAAAGCTCTTACCACTGCGGTGAGGGCTTTTTTTATTTATGGCTCAAACGCTTGCGGTGTTTACACTCCGGCATATTTTTCCCTACCTCCAAATAATATGTAGGGAGGTGTGTAAGATGTGTGATTCGCGACTCAGATACAGCAGCATAACGGGATTTTTTGTCGTCTCAATACTCGGTTCTGCCGCACATTTTCTATACGGACTGTTTCCAAACGACATACTGGCTGCCTTTGTTCCCGTAAACGAAAGTGTATGGGAGCATATGAAGCTTTTGTTTTTTCCGTTTATTATTTATACTGCGGTGGAGTATTTTGTCCTCGGCAAGGGCTACAGAGGTTTTATTTTTTCGCGCATTGTCGGTATGCTTTGCTCTCTGATACTTATTCCGCTGATATTTTATTTCTACACCTCATTTTTCGGCAGACCGGTGCTGATTATAGATATTCTGATATTTTTTGTCTGTGTTGCCGTTTCCTTTATCGTAAGCAATTGGCGCATTTGCGCGGGGCTTGACGGCTCTCCCCACAGAAATATTGCCGCACTTATAATAATCGTCTGCCTGTCCCTGCTGTTTTTCGGATTTACCTATTATCCTCCCGAGTCAGAAATATTTACACCGCCGACCGTAAGGAGCAGTGCCTCTTGAAGAAAAAATTACTGCTGTTGTTTACAGTGTTTATATTGCTCGCCGTGCTGCCGTTTGTCGGGATACGATATAAGGAACGCTCATCAGAGCCGAAGCCCTCCGACAGCTCTTCGCCGGAATCATACTTTCGCATAAAGGACGACTCCTGCGGAAAAATAATAAAAATCAAGGACAAAGAGCTTTTGCTCCGTGTTCTCGCCTATGAGATGCCTGCACTGTATGAGCAGGAGGCATTAAAGGCTCAATGCGTAGCCTCTTATTCGCATCTCTGTTATCTGAGAGAGCACAGCAAAAGCAGTGATTATGATATTTCGGGCGATGTACAGAACAACGGCTTTTATTTAAATGATGACGAGATGAAAAAGCGGTTCGGAGAAAACTATAAAAAATACAGGGCGCGGCTGCAAAGTGCGGTGGACGCAGTTTTCCCCCAAAAGCTTACCGACGGTGGAAAAGTAATAGACGCGCTTTATTTTGCCCTGTCCTCCGGCAACACCGAGAACTACCGTGATGTATTTGGCATTGACGAAAAGCACCATCGTGCAGTGGCGAGTCCGCTGGATATGCTCTCTCCGGAATACATCAGCAAAAAGACAGTCAGCAGTGCAGACGCGGAAAAAATACTAAAGCCCCTATGCTCCGGTCAGATAGATATTTTAAAGATGGTCCCGGCCATCAAGGACGCTGAACGCACCCGGTCCGGGTATATAAAGTCGGCAAAGCTTTTCGGCAAGGCTTTTACAGGCGAAGAGCTGAGAAAGCTTTTTTCTCTTCGCAGCGGCAACTTCACAGCAAGCTATGACAGTGATCACGACACTCTCAGCTTTACCGTGTACGGCTATGGTCACGGTGTAGGTATGAGCCAGTTTTCCGCAAACGAAATGGCAAAGCAAGGCGAAACCTACACCGACATCCTCGCAAGATATTATAACAAAGCAACGATCACCAACTGATGAGGCCCGGTGCCCGGGCAGTCAAATCGCGCCGGCGTGCCGCCGGTGTCGATTCGCGCACTCAAGCTGGTGTTACCGCCTACCTTATTGGCACGCGGCGGAGTGCCTCCGCTGTCAACACGCGCACTCTAATTGGTTGTGTCCTGTACTTCTTGGCACGCGGTCAAGCTTGGTTTATTGTCCCTCTTTTTCCGCGTCACGGCGCTTACGCGCCGCTCGTGCTACTTCTAAGTGATGGCAAATGTATTTCTCTACTTTACTCATTGTCTCCAAAAAACAGTGCAGCGAGTGGACGTGAGCAGTGTTACTAACCACTAATCATATATACGAATAGTATAATTTTTATAGTCAGTACAAATAGTAAATCCGATTCCGGACCTGATGTGTACAACAATATTTACTTAGGGTATAATATTTCGGAATTATTACAAATTTTATATTTCTGTAAAAAAAATGAAACTTGAAGTAGGGATAATTGTATGTTATCATCAGCTTGTGAAAGTAGATTTTTTTGAAGGGAGGGGTTTACTATAAAAAAGGACAGTATTTCCGTTAAATCATCAACAAAGAAGGACAGATACAAAAGAAGCACAAAGTCTGCACCGATAGTCATCAGCGACAATCTTGACAGACTTCGTGCAGCTATTGTTATTATACCCATAATACTTGTATTAGCAGTCGCCGCAGTTGTTTTTTTTAGTATAAAGCAGGTAACATCAGGTTTTTCGGCTGCCGAAGCCTCTGACGATACAACGCAAAGCTCCGCACTGAGTGCTTCGGACACAAAAAAGCTACTGACCGTAGTAACTCCGGACTCTCCCTTACCGTCAGGCTACAAGCTGAACCTTGTAGAGGTTGAAGGCATAACGGTAGACAAGGCGTGCAGCGAGGGCTTAAAGGAGCTTGTCGCCGCCGCAAAAAAAGCAAAATCGGATCTTGTCCCTGTCAAGGGCTATGTATCGACCGCCGAGCAGAACGAATTATACAATGCGGAGCTTCAAAGGCTGAAAAAAAGCGGCGAATACTCCGACAGAGAAGCGACAGAGAAGGCAGAGCGCGTTGTACCGCGCGGCAACTGTGCCGACACCCAGACAGGGTTATCCGTTCGTTTTTTATCCTCCTCCGAAAAGGATTTCCAGTCAAGCAAAGAGTACATTTGGTTGCTTAAAAACTCATACAAATACGGTTTTATAATTCGTTATCCGGAAAACAAAGAGGACGAAACCGGAATGTCATTCGATCCCGCCCTCTTCCGCTATGTCGGCGTTGAAAACGCCACCCAGATGACCACTCTCAATATGTCCCTCGACTACTACACCTCCTACCTCTCCTCCCAAGCAGGCAGCGTGCCTCCGGCGCAGTGACTGCGCTGTCAACACGCGCACTTAAGTTAGTGTTACCGCCCACTTTTTCGGCACGCGGCGGAGTGCCTCCGCAGGCAATTCGCGCACTGTAGTTGTTGTTACCGCCTACTTGATTGGCACGCGTACGAGTTGGGTTTATTATGCCTCTCTGTCCGCGTCACGGCGCTCAGGGCGCCGCTCGTGCTGCTCTTATGTAGAGGCGAGTGTGTTTGATTTTTCCTGTAATTGTTTCCATAAAATAAAAAGTACAAAACGCATCATCGTTAGGGTGATGTGTTTTTTGTTATCTATAGGTTATTACACTTAGTTGTTAATTATTCGGATATACAAAACAGAGTAGACAGGTACACTCGCCATTACTTCAAAGCAGCGTCAAGCAGCACCCTGTGTGCTGTGGCGCGGAAGGAGAGGGACAATAAACCCCGCTCGTACGCGTGCCGATAGGTAGGCGGTAACAAAAACTACAGTGCGCGAATTGCTCAGCGCGAGCACGCGCGGCGTCACGCTGCTTGAATAAGGAGGCACTGCGTGGTATAATAAGGGAGTAAGGAGAACGGAC
Source organism: bacterium (assembly GCA_020627425.1). Taxonomy (GTDB): domain Bacteria; phylum Bacillota; class Clostridia; order Oscillospirales; family Acutalibacteraceae; genus UBA1213. Next base: position 1,609 of record JAHKXX010000116.1, on the reverse strand, counting down.
AAAAAGCTGTTTTTGGTCAGGGGCGAAGAGTATGAAGCTGTTTTTAAAAAGGACGGAAGAGGGCGGCTTTTGTTTTCTTGATGAAAGCGCACGGGAACTGTATAACGTAAAAATAGAAACATCCGGCTCTAAACAAAAAATAACGCTTGCGGATAATGAGGGAATGATCTTTTCAAACGTTACACACAGACTTATTCCCGTGGATAACTTTACGGTGAGATGTAACGGAAAAATATATATACTGCTGCCGCAGAATACCGATTGCTTCTCGTTTAAGATCTATGGCAGCTCCTACGCCTTTTGCGGCGATATGATAAGCGGCAGCTTCTCTATGTTTGACGTCGATAAGACGGCTGTCGTTACAATGAAAAAGTGTTGGTCACGGATCGGTGACGGGTATGAGCTTCATCTCTATAGCGAAAACAATGCCGCACTTGCGCTTTCTGTCTGCGTCTGCGCGGCTATGTATATCGGAGCAACGCCCGGTGCAGTGCCGATCTGATCGGATGAAATATTTGTCACTGCTTGTAAAAAAGCGGTAGTGTATTTTGCTCACCAATATCATTAATTCCAATGCGAATAAACCAAACTTAAGTTTATTTGTGCACTTTGCTATATTTTTTTATTGTAATAAATCTATAAATAGGTGTATAATAAAATGTACAAAATAACGAAAACATTATTTTTTCGTAGTCAATATGTCTAAAATCATCAGAAAAATAAGGTGGTTTTAGACATATTATTTTTTCCTTTTGGGAATTTTTAGAGTAATACTTAATAACAAAAGCATTTATCGGCACTTTACAAAAGTAATTTTACATAATAAAATAGTAGTGAAGATGTGACGAATGACTAAAAAGTGCTGCCCGAAATTGCAGTCAAAGGCGGCGGTGCTGCGTGCAGGCGTCCCGTTTGGAAATGGGCAAAGGCCCCCACGAAACAAACCAAAGAACAGAACAGGAGAGTGATATTGTGGAGAAAGAAACACAGGTAAGCCGCTATAGCAGCGGCAAAAAGCTGCTCAGCGTTATCCTTACAGGAGCGCTCACAGTTACTTCATTCGCAGGACTCAGCGGACTGACCGCAACAACGGCGAGTGCGGCAAACCCCTATAACCTTGCCACAAATGTTGTTGACGGTAACATTCTGCACTGCTTTGACTGGAAGCTCAGCGACATTAAGGCAGAGCTGCAAAACATCGCAAAGGCAGGCTTTACTTCCGTACAGACCTCGCCTATGCAGCCCCACTCGGACAGCGGTGCATGGTACTGGCTGTATCAGCCTACCTCCTTCAGCATCGGCAACGAGCTTGGCTCACAGCAGGATCTGGCTGATCTTTGTTCTACCGCAGATCAGTACGGTGTAAAGATCATAGTAGACGTTGTAGCAAACCACCTTGCAGGTAACCACAGCATTATCCAGGACGACCTGAAGGACAGCAAATACTGGCACACAGTGGGCGGCGTTACCGGTGACGGTTGGAACGACCGTTATAAAGTAACCCACGGCGAGATCGGTATGCCCGACCTTGCTACAGAGGATCCCTATGTTGTATCGGTAGTTCAGAAATACCTTGCAAGCCTGAAAAACTGCGGTGTTGACGGTATCC
>JAHKXX010000115.1 GCA_020627425.1 bacterium | reverse complement strand
ATCATATATTCGTCAACGATAAAATCTTTGCGCAAACATGGAACGCTTACGCCTGCCGCTATCTCTCTTAAATACTCATTGCAGCCCAAAAACCACTTTGGCTCGGTAAGCACCGAAATGCAGTCCGCGCCTGCAGCCTCATAGTCCTTTGCGATTTGGAGATACAGAAAATCCTGAGCGATCATACCCTTTGACGGAGACGCTTTTTTGCACTCGCAGATAAACGAGATATCCTCCGACCTGAGCGCTTTTTCAAACTCAAAACCGCCCTTTGGCATACTCATAGCCAAGCGGCATATTTCCGATGAAGAAATATCTTTTTTTGCTTCCGCAACTCGTTCCCTGGCGTGTTCTGCAAGCTTATCGAGGATAGTCATACCTCCACCTCCGGGCGGTTGCTCGCTTCTATCAGCCTTTCCAAGGTCTGTAACGCCTTGCCCGAATCTATCAGCTCAGCAGCGAGGGACACGCCCTCTTTCATACTGTCCGACTTTCCGCCTATATATAGCGCCGCGCCAGCGTTAAGCAGAACGGCATTGCGCTGATGACCTTTTTTGCCGCTTAGTATATCTCTCGTGATTCTGGCGTTGTCGTCGGGTGTACCGCCCTTAAGATCGTCCTTAGTGCAACGCTCAAAGCCGAAGTCCTCAGGCTTTATAGTGTAGGATTTGACCCAGCCGTCCTTGATCTCGCATATCTTTGTCGGCGCGCTTAGAGAAATCTCGTCGAGCTTGTCCGTACCGTAAACGACCATACCGCGCTTTACGCCGAGGCTGATAAGTACCTGTGCCAGCGGTTCAACCAGATAGGCGTCATATACGCCTAAAAGCTGCATTTTGGGAGACGCGGGATTGGTGAGCGGTCCGAGAATATTAAAAACCGTGCGGAAGCCCAGCTCGCGGCGGATAGCGCCGACATACTTCATCGAGGTGTGGTACTTCTGAGCGAAGAAAAAGCACATTCCGACCTCATTGAGAAGCTCCACGCACTTTTTGGGGCTTTGGCTGATATTTACGCCGAGTGCCTCAAGACAGTCCGCCGTGCCGCTGTTTGATGAAGCCGCGCGGTTGCCGTGCTTTGCGACCTTCATTCCTCCCGATGCAGCGACAATGGCGGCTGTGGTCGATATATTGAAGCTCTGCGCATTGTCGCCGCCGGTTCCGACGATCTCGAATACGTCCATTCCGGTCTCTACCCTTGTGGTGTGGTCGCGCATCGCAGCGGCGCAGCCCGCGATCTCGTCTGTTGTCTCCGCCCTGGCGCTCTTTGTAGAGAGCGAGGCAAGGAACGCAGCGTTTTGTGTGGGTGAGGTCTCGCCGTTCATAATTTCGTTCATTACCGCATAGGCTTCCTGATATGTCAGATCCTCTTTATTGACGATTTTTACTATTGCTTCCTTGATCATTTTTAATTGTCCTTTCTGTAATTATTTATGGGGTTCTCTAAAAATCGGGACACGAGGCAGTTTGCGTCCGACAATTATTTCTTAGGCGAGGCGGAAAGCCGCAGTAATACTTTGTGTATTGCAAGGCTTGAAAACGATGCATAAGGAAAATTGGCAGCAAAATGCCCGTGAAGGAGATTTTTAGAGATCCCCTTATTTGATAAAATTACGTAACATCGTTTTTCCGTCGGGAGTCATAATCGACTCGGGGTGGAACTGCAAGCCGAAAACAGGGTAATCTTTATGCTGAACCGCCATTATCTCGCCGTCATCAGTTCTCGCTGTGACGTTCAGGCATCCGGGGACGGTTGTTTCATCCGCCGCCAGCGAGTGGTATCTCGCGACTAATGCGGTATCGGGGCAATCCCTGAATATCGGACAGGTTTTATCAAAGCTGACCTTACTTTGCTTTCCGTGCATAAGCTCCTTGGCATAGGTTATCTTTGCACCGAACGCCGCGCAGATCGCCTGATGTCCCAGACAAACACCAAGTATCGGTATATCCGATCCGAGCTTCTGTACGGCTTCGATTATCATACCCGCGTCCTCCGGTCTGCCGGGACCGGGCGAGAGGATCATCCGATCGGGCTTTAGCGCCCTTATCTCCTCCGTCATCAGCTCGTCGTTGCGTATCACCTTTATATCCGGCTCGATCTCTCCCACATACTGATATAAGTTGTAGGAAAAGCTGTCGTAGTTGTCGATCAGTAAAATCATAACTCTTCCTCCTGCGCTAACTCCAACGCTTTCAGCGAGGCTCTTGCCTTGTTCAGGCACTCCTCATATTCCTTTTCGGGGTCGGAATCTGCGACGATACCCGCGCCGCTCCTGACAAACACCTTGCCGTTTTTCTTGTACGCTATGCGGATGGCGATGCAGGTGTCCATATTACCCGTAAAATCTATGTATCCGATAGCTCCGCCGTAGATTCCCCGCTTGTTGTTTTCAAGCTCTCCGATAAGCTGGCACGCCCTGATCTTCGGCGCTCCCGAAAGGGTTCCCGCAGGAAGTACGGCTTCTATCGCATCGAGTGCGTCTTTATCGTCGCGTATCTCTCCGCGAACGGTCGAGCCGATGTGCATTACGTGAGAGAAATGCTCAACACAGTGCAGCTTTTCTACCTCGACAGTTCCGAATTTGCTGATTTTTCCCAGGTCGTTCCTTCCGAGGTCTACCAGCATATTGTGCTCTGCAAGCTCTTTTTCGTCAGCAAGCAGCTCTTGTTCCAGCGCTTTATCCTCGGCTTCCGTCTTTCCTCTCGGTCTTGTGCCTGCTAAGGGAAAGGTGTGCAAAATACCGTTTTCGAGCTTGACCAGCGTTTCGGGAGAAGCTCATGCGACCTCAACGTCCGTGCCTGAAAAGTAGAACATATACGGCGACGGGTTGATCGTCCTTAGTACACGGTATGTGTTCAGCAGGCTTCCCTCAAACGGCGCGCTCAGGCGGTTTGACAGCACGATCTGGAAGATGTCGCCTTCGTAAATATGCCGTTTTGCGCATTCGACCATCTCGCAGTAACGCTCTTTGTTGAACAAAGGAGTAACTTCACCTAACAGCCTTCCGCCCGGTTCCTCCCGCTTTTTACCGTTTTTCAGAAGCTCCTTCATATGAGTCAACTCAGATACGGCGTTGTTGTAGCCTACTTCTATATCGTCGAGCTTCATATTGGCTATAAGGATGATCTTCTGCTTCATATTGTCAAAGGCTATGACCTTGTCAAACAGCATAAGATCAACGTCCTTGAACGCCTCGCTGTCCTCAGCATTACACTTGACGCTCGGTTCGCGGTAGCCGAGATAATCGTATGAAAAATATCCTACTAATCCGCCCGTAAACGATGGCAGACCGTCCATCTGAGGGCTTTTGTATTGTGAAAGTATCTGGCGGAGATATGACGACGGATCATCAGTATCAACGGTCAGATCTCCGAGCTTCATTTTGCCGTCTGCGCAGGTTATGCTCAGCTTTGGATTATAGCCGAGGAAGGTATATCTTCCCCAACGGTCGTTTGCCTGTGCCGACTCAAGCATATAGCAGTGAGTAGAAATATTCTTCAAAATTTTCATCGTCTCTATCGGCGTTGTAAAATCCGACAGAATCTCACAGCTGACAGGTACAATATCATACTTGTTTTCAGCCGCAATCACCTTTACTTCTTCAAGCGTTGGCCTGATCAACATAATTTTACCCCCTAAAACAAAAACGCCCCTAACAGAGTACAAGAACTCTGTTAAGGACGAATAAATACAATTATCCGCGGTGCCACCTTAATCTCACGGCATGACCCGTGCTCTCAGCGGGATACCAACATATCCCCGGCAGATAACGTCCGCCTGCAACGTCGCAGAATACTAAGGAGAAGCCTCCTTTTGACTGCGCCCTCAGCGGTCCATTTGACAGCCTGTTTCATACCCGAATCTCAGCTTACCGGGCTCTCTGTAAGGTCATAACTGCCGTTATCTCCGCTTCTACGGTTTAGCTAATTGAATTATCTGCATTATATCATTCCAAATCAGTTTTGTCAATATTTATTTTTCACCGGCGTGCCACCGGCGTGCCGTTGGTCCGGCGTGCCGCCGGTGTCAATCCCCGCCGGCGTGCGCCCGAAGAAAGTGCCCTTGGGGTACCACCGGTGTCAATTCGCGCACTGAACCTGGTGTTACCGCCTACCTTCTTGGCACGCGTACGAGTTTAGTTTATTGTCCCTCTGTGTCCGCACCACAGCGCACAAGGCGCTGCTTGACGCTGGTTTGAAGTGAAAATGGGTACAATTGTCTCATCTACTTGGTGTGCCGCACTAAATTACGTTACTTGCACCTATTTCAAATCTCCCAGAATTATTTTACACCAACTTTCTATAATGATTTGGGCTGGATTTTTCAAATATGTTATACTGCATACACGAGGTTTTTATGAAGGGCAAAATCACGCTGATCGGCTGTCCGAAGAGGGATATGGTGGAATACACCGAAAAGCTGACCGAGATCATCAAGAATAATAATATCAAGAGCGTAACAGTCGTTCGTATGGAAGTACCTTGCTGCTAAGGCTTGCAGAGGGCTGCAGAAAATGCGCTCAGAAGCAGCGAAAGATTCGTCCTAAGACGGGTCGTAATATATTTGCGCGACGTTAGGATAATTAACGAATAACAGTGAAGCATGGCGATGATAATCGCCCAGTTTTTTAAAAGCTCTGCTCTCAGAAAACAGAGGCGGGCCGTAGCTTGCGGTTAGTGTAAAACATTTCCGGGAGTTTTAAAACAGGTGAAAATAATGCGTTTTAGTGTGGTACGCAAATCAGAAAAGACAATAAAACTCACCTTCACTCCAAACCAGCGTCAAGCGGCACCCTGTGTGCCGTGGCGCAGATGGAGAGGTATAATAAACCAAACCTGTACGCGTGCCAATAAGGTAGGTGGTAACATAAACTACAGTGCGCGAATCGACACCGGCGGCACGCCGGGGCTTTCGGCGCTTATAGACAAATAGGGTTAATTCTGTTATCATAGAATCAATGAATTGACAATATACCGTGAGGTAAAAGATCATGGAGATATGGAACCCGTGGCACGGCTGTCACAAAATAAGCGAAGGCTGTCTGAACTGTTATATGTTTCGCAGGGACGCGATGTATGATAAGGACAGCAATATCGTGACGAAAACATCGACCTTCAACGCCCCCGTCAAGCGAACTCGTGACGGCAGTTATAAAATGCAGGAAAGCTGCACGGTCTACGCCTGTATGACCTCCGACTTCTTTATCGAAGAAGCGGACGAATGGCGCAAGGAGGCCTGGGCTTTTATCCGAGAGCGCAGCGACCTCTGTTTCTGCATTATCACAAAACGTATCGAGCGTTTTGGGGTCAGCCTGCCAGACGACTGGGGCAACGGCTATGAGAACGTGACCATCTGCGCAACCTGTGAGAATCAAAAGCGCGCCGACGAGCGTCTGCCGATATTGCTCGGTCTGCCTATCAAACATCGAGAGATCATACACGAGCCAATGCTGGAGCAGATAGATATTGAGCGGTATCTGTTTAGCGGAAATATCGAACAGGTCACCTGCGGCGGCGAATCGGGAGATAAAGCCCGAGCGTGTCACTACGAATGGATACTGAACACTCGCGAACAATGTCTGAGAACAAATACATCATTTTACTTCAAGCAGACAGGCGCGAGGTTTATCAAGGACGGCAGACTGTACCTCATCAAAAGAAAAGACCAGATCCCACAGGCAAGAAAAGCCGGGATCAATTTATAGAATCGGAGTATAGATATGAGAACGATTATATTAAACGGAAGTCCCCGCAAAATTTGGAACACGGCGCAGCTTCTCAAAGAAGCGCAAAAAGGAGCGGAGTCTGTTGGCGCAGAGGTCGAGTATATTGATTTATATGATTTGAATTATAACGGCTGCCGCAGCTGCCTTGCCTGTAAACGAAAAGGAATCGCAGAGCCCTGCAAGTGTTATTGGAAGGATGAGCTGACTCCCGTGCTTGACAGGGTATGGCAAGCAGACCGACTGATTACCGGAACACCGATTTACTATAGCGAGCCGACGGGCGGGTTCAGATCTTTTCTCGAACGACTGACGTTCCCGGCTATGTCCTATAATGACTATTCCAGCGTTTTTAAAGGACATGTGGATGTAGATGTTTTCCTCACGATGAATGCACCGCTACAATATTACAAGCATGCATATGAGCACAGATTTCATGAATACTTTGCACCGTTCCGTTTTCTGAACGGAACGACAAGACTGATCCCTGTATGCGATACATTGCAGGTAAAAGACTATTCCAAGTATGATATGGCTGGGTTTTCCGAGTCACATAAGAGGGCTGTTCATGATACGGAGTTTCCGGCGATGCTGGAGCTGGCATTTAAAGTCGGAGCAGAACAAGCCTGACTGTAATATAACCGCTGCTTACCCAAGCAGAGCTTATAAATACAAATTGTCATCAAACAGGAGGAAAACGAAATGGCAAACATTCTTATTCTTAACGGCGCACCCAGAAAGAACGGATCACCAGCGTCTCTTATCAAAGCTTTCACGGAGGGCGCGGTGGCTTCCGGAAACCAAGTGCATGAAGCTTACATCCACGGCATGAACGTCAAAAACTGTCTCGGCTGCGATAGCAGTATAAAAACCCACGCCGGCTGTGTGCAGAAGGATGAAGGTATGGCGAAAATCTATGAGGATCTGTCGTGGTGCGATACGGTTGTGTTTGCATCCCCCGTGCATTTCGCGTATATGACCGCTCAACTCAGGGCAGTTATTGACAGAACATGGGAATGGTTCAATCTTCCGAGGAACTTCGAAGCAAAAAGAAAAAACGTGCTGATCTCGACCTCACGAAGCGAAGATTACACAGCGATCTTGCAGCAATACGGTATGTACGCCATGCTCGGATGGGAAGACATCGGACATATCCTCGGTGCAGGTAAAGAAGTCGAAGCGAAGTCAATAGGGACATCAATAAGTTAGGCGGCAGAGCCGGCGACATGTTCAAAGAAGGATTTAAATTTACAATATAGGGCATCCCTAAACAAAATGAAAGCAGACCGCGTGTATCGGCACAACGGTCTGCTGGATTATTTATACACTGAATGAAGCTCTGATCCGGTCAAGAAATTGCTCGGCACTGCACAAAATAACAATCCATTGTCAAGCTTTTCTGTCACTTACTCGATGTCGCCGCTAGTGATATGGTAGTTGATTATCGGATAAAGATTCTTCAATGAGCGTATAGCACGAGCGGCTTTCCTCATTTCCCGATATGTAACCTATCCGCAAGCGCCTTCATAGCTTTGCAGCAGGCTGAAAATACTCAGCCGGTTATCATTTTTACAGATTTACTTTCGTATCGTCAAATGCATCTTCTCAAATATTAACATTCTTCGGCTGTCTGACAGAAGTCAGGCTTTCGCATTTATAAAATGCTCTGTTGCCTATACTCGTCACGCTATCGGGGATGATGACGGAGGTCAGGCTTTTGCAACCACAAAATGCACTGCTTCCAATACTCGTCACGCTGTCGGGGATAACTATATTCCTATCAGAACCTTTATGTTTTATCAGTATATTATTCACAATAACAAAGCTCTCATTGATACTGCTAATATATCCCAGAACCTCAGTTTTAAGAGTCTCATCACCTAAGCGCAGGATTTTTCGGTAATTTAGGCTATTATCGAAAGGCTTATTCTGATCTTTGAATTCTTCCCTCTTTCTGACATTAAACTCAGCCATAAGCTTTACAAGATAAGCCTCTCCGTTCTGCGGGTCAATATCCAAAACCTTCTCGCTGTACTGATCTGCGCTATTAAAGTCACCGTCCTCAAGGAACATAAACACTCGCTGCAAAAGAGAGCTTACATTTGTTCCGCCCTGCCCCATCTGCACAACAGGAGCAGCAGGCTGCTGTACAACCGTCCCCGTTGCCTTCGGGAATATCTTTTTGATACCCCTCAGCAGATCCTGCATAGCGCCGACCTTGCCCATATCCTGAGCCTGGAGATGCTTGAATTCCTTGGGAATGTCGTATGTGTCAATATCCTTGTAGCAGGGGATGAGAACCTTTGTCTTGTCCTTTGCCATCATAGCAAGGAAACGGCCCCATTCATTCTTTACCCAGACTGCATTGTAGTATTCATAATCCGTACCGACAGCGAGCATTATTTTTGCGCTGTTGAGAGCCGCGAATATATACGGCTCATACGCTGTGCCGAGCTTATCTTCAAGCGTCACGCGGGCAAAGAACACACGGTATCCGTTGGAGGTCAGCATATCGTAGATATCCTGAGCGATAACACTGTCAACGGTGCGGCTGCCTGTCGTCAGTCTCCTTGTAGCAGATAAAAATGTCATAAGGCTCTTCCCTGCCGGATATTTCAAGAATACCCTTCTGAACGCCGTCTATGTATTTTGCCTCCTCACGATAGACCTTGCGTGCAACAGCATCGGCATATTCCATTGTCTGCTCAAAATCAGGATCGTCCATTATGCTGTCAAAAGATGAACGGTGACAGGTAGGTATTTTCTTTCCTGTTGCCGGATCGTCAACATATTCAATGCCGTATTTGCAGAGGATAAGTCCCAAATATGCCTCTGCCTCCTCCGGAAATTCACTAACGATGCTTTCATAGATGCCTGCCGCCTTGTCGAATTCACAATCCGCACGGAGCCTGTTGGCGCGGGAAAAGAGAGTCATTTTCTTTTCGTCATTCGCTACGGGTACAGTCTGCTGGGTGTCGCAGTATTCGCAGACCGCGACCGTCGCACCTTCTTCAATATTCAGATTTGCTCCGCACATCTTACATTTCAGAACTGCCATTTTTGTTTTCCGCCCATTATTTTGTATTTTTATTCAGCTTGCAGAGTCTGTTCCTCTCCGCAAGGGTGCCGCTTATTTTTCTGCACAGGGCAAGAGCCGCCGCTTCTTCTCCTTCAATGACTGCCTTTTGCAGCTCATCAATGGAGATCAGAAGCTCATTTTCTATCTTTTCCGTTGCAGGGTTGCTGACGGGGTCGCTGTATTTTATATCCTCGCCGAGCTTAGCGAGCGCCGACTTTAACTCTTCGCCGCAATCCGCCTGAGAAACTATAAGGCTTATTTTAGACTGCAATTCCCTCATATTGCTGACATCTTTGACAAGCTTTTTGTCCTGATGCTCTATCTCCTCGCGCACCATATCAGCGCCGATCATACCTGCCGCCGCAGCAGCAAGCATAACGATAAATATTATCATAGGTATCCACATCGGGATAAACGGAGAGAGAGCCATTGCCGCAAAGCTAAGGAGAATCTGACATATTCCGTAGATAACGCCGATACGCGCAACGGGGAAGCCGTAGAATTTACTTCTGATGCTTTCGGTTCCGTTAAAGGCAAGCTTCATCACTGCAAGCTGTGATATTATCGCAATCATCCCGAATATATAGGCTGCCCAGAAGGTCGCACCCCTCGCAAAGGGAACAACAAATGCGATCACATTGAACACCACAAGCGCAAGTCCGGCAAATACAAGTATCCTGACAGCATTTTTACTCATCTTCATAGTCAACCATCCTTTCTTTTTCCGCAGTTATTGCAGAACATTCCGGTTATACCTTTGTTTCCGCAGGTGCAGTCCCAGGTCGCAGGCTCGGGCTCAGGGCGCGGAGAACCGCAAAGGTTACAGAATTTCCCGATTATATTTTTATTGCCGCAGGCGCAGTCCCACGTATCCTTCTGAGGCTTTGGTTTTCCGCACATATTGCAGAATTTGCCGATTATGCCTTTGTTGCCGCAGATGCAGTCCCAGGTATCATTCTTCATTTCCTCGGGACGGGGTGAACCACACATATTACAGAATTTCCCGATTATATTTTTATTGCCGCAGGCACAGTCCCAGACACCGTCCGGCTTCGGCTGCGGCTTCTGGGCGCCGCACATATTGCAGAAAATACCCTTTATTCCCTTGTTTCCGCACCGGCAGTCCCATGTATCCGATGCGGCAGAAATTACGCCCTGACCTATCTGCTGAGTTGTATCGAGCATAGGCGCCATTGCCTCCCTGGTCATATTCATAACGCCGCCCATTGCTCCGAGGCTCACGCCAAGACCTGCAATATCTCCCAGTCCGCCCGCAGCGCCGCCGTAGCCTTCTCCGGTGATGCCGTTTTTCATAGCCTCAAGACCGACCTGACGGGCAGTCTCCTGCTGATATGTATAGCCCTTCATCTTCATTTCCATTGCCTCGGCTTCCGCCTGCATACGGTAAGCTTCGGCTTCTGCCTGAGCCTTTATCTTCACGCTTTCCGCGTCGCCCTGTGCGCCTATCATTTTCAGTCTTGCAGCAGTCTGGGCTTCGACATATTTCCGCTCGGCGGCAGCTTCGGCCTCCTTGCGCTTTATTTCCTCCTCGCGGACTTTCAGGTACTGGTCGGCATACTGCTGCTTCATCCTTCGGAAGTTCGGATCGTCGTCGGGAGTCATAACGCTGTTGACAAAGAATCCCGGCATAGTAAGACCGTACTCCGCAATATCGGCGTTTATGCGCTCGCGCAGACTGTCGGAAAGCTCCTGCAGACGGTAGTCTATTTCGAGTATATTATATCCATTGTCCTTGATAGTCTGTGCAAGGAAGGTTTTTACCCTTGTCATTATCATAGAACGGAAAAAGCCCTTGATGCCCTTGCCGCCGAAAATGCTGTCCTGCTTCATTCCGTCAACCGTTCCGACAAGCTTCATCAGCAGCTTGCGCGAATCGGTCACGCGGATATTGAATTCACCGCTGGCGCCGATCTCGATATGCATACCCGAGGCGGGATCGAACAGGCGCACCTTGCTGTCAGTGCCCCATTTTATGCCCATCTGGGTAGTCTGATTTACAAAATAAACCTCTGAATGGAATGTCCCGTCCGTATCTGTCGGGAGCTTGTATATCTTTTCGAGTATCGGGAGCTGCTGCGTTTCGAGGGTATAGCGACCTGCGCCGAACAGGTCGAGCGCCTGACCGTCGCGGAAGAAAATAGCCTCCTGGCTTTCGTGGACGATGAGCTGTGAGCCGAGGTTAAAATCCTCTATCGGGTGTTTCCAGACTAGTGTCTCGTTATCGCCCTCGTATTTGATTATGCTTGCAAGCCCGTCCTTTTTTATTCTCTCCTGCGTGAGCTGTTTCTGTACATCGTTCACGCAATCACAGACGGGACAGGTATATGTTGCAGCATTTTTCGCAGCGATAAGCTTTATGCCGCACTGAGCACAGGAAAATTCCTCCACCCTGGTCATATCGGACTGTTGGTTTATTTTCTCCCGACAGACGGGGCAAAGCGCGCTGTCGCCTTTGGACTGATCGAACACGACCTCATTTCCGCAGTGGGCGCATTTGCGGCTTGCGAGCTTATTGGTTTTTACGTCAAAGGTATAACGGCAGCTGCAGGTTATCTTCCTTGTGCCGAACAGCCCCGTTCCGAAAAGACCTGAGCTTGCCTCGGCATATTTTCCGCAATTCGGACATTCGATTACAAATTTACTCATTTTATTTTCCTCCAATCATTCAATTTCCAAATTATTAAGTGCAAATTCCATGCACATCAGCATTAGTTCGTTCCTCGTTCTGCCCGTCGATTCAGCTACCTTGTCAAGGTCGGCTATCATATCCTTCGGCATACGGACAGAGATCACTGTTGTTTCGCCTTTGTATTTTTTCGGCGGTATTATCAGTTTGGGTATTTCTTTTTCGGGCATTTGTATCACCTTCTTATTGTTGATGTGTTGACATCAGACATATAATGTACTATAATTGTATAGAAAGGAGCTGGTACTATGGCAACAGTAAATATCAGAGTAGACGATGATATAAAGGCTCAGGCTCAGGAGCTTTTTGCTTCTCTCGGGATGGATATGAGCACGGCTATGAACATCTTTCTGCGTCAGGCTATTTCATTCGGCGGTATCCCGTTCACTATCCGTCAGCCGAGGTTCAACGAGGAGACCGAAAGAGCTATTATCGAAGCTCACAATGGCATCGGTTTGAGCAAGGCTTACGACAGCGTTGCTTCACTCAGGGAGGCTCTCGATGCTGAAGATTAAAGTACACAACAAATTCAAAAAAGACCTTAAGCTAATGAAAAAGCGCGGTTATGACGAAGAAAAGCTATGGGCTGTCGTTGATAAGCTCGCCGCAGGCGTACCCTTGCCGCCAAAGAACCGTGACCACGCCCTGACAGGCAATTATCTCGGCTCGCGCGAATGTCATATCGAACCTGACTGGCTTCTGGTCTATGAGATCCAGAACGATGAATTGGTTCTCGTCCTCATCCGCACCGGCACTCATTCCGACCTCGATTTCTGATAATCCCCCTCGTTGTGAGGGGGATTTTTATTAGATCTTATACTTTTCGCGCAGTTTGCAGTTTTTCATCTTTGAGACAAGGTTATTATCAATATATCTCCATATTTTTTCAGAATCATTTGCTATCATTTTGATTTCCATTTCAAAATCATCATCAGCCGTTTTATTAACAAGACCATGAATGAGATTGTTGCGTTTTTCAAACCATTTTTTCATTTTATTAAAATGCTTTTTTACTGCGTCACGATCAATATTCTCGTCAATATCCATATAAAGATCCTGTAAATAACCGTTCATGCAATCTGTATTCATTTCTGTACGATACTTAGTTTCAAAAGCTGTTGCATCCTCATAGCTCATTTTCAGCATACATTTTATTATTTTTATTTTTTCGGTGATATTCTGTAAATTTATGTTATCGCTTTTTGTCAGATAATATATGAAGGGCTTGATCTTTTCAGTCATTTCAAGCTTTTTAGTCTGCAATGCTTTTTCAAGCGTTATTACACCCGTTTTATCAAGGAAAGACAGCAATCTATCTTCCATTATTGCGTAGGAAATAAAGATAGCCTCGTAATAAAATCCTTCCTGCATAGCCCGATTGTATTTTTCTATCTGTGTTTTGTAGGAATAATATTTTTCGTTATTGTTTTTTACGTTTTCCATTTTTTTTCCTCCTTATTTTTTGGCGGCTGATTATCAGCCGCCATAATCATTATATAATGCAACTGTATCAAATTTAAAATTTTACACTTAATAATCAAGACTTCACATCTATCCACAAAGCGGGACGGACGCCGTTACCGTCGTAGTTGACATCGCGACCGTAGCTAAAGACGGAGCCGTCACTGATGACACATGCAGCGTAGTTAGAATAGTCGCCAGGCGATCGCAGCCACCACCAGCAGGTGGCTTTGCCACCTGCTGAATCACTGCTACTTGTCCACGCTCCCTGCGCTTTCGCATATTCTGTCGGTACACATTTTCTTGCTTCATCCGAACTGAAGTATTTGTTCACTTGAGTTATGCTCTGCAGGAATATCTTATCCATTGTAGTGCAGGTAGAAACGTCACCCGTAAACGTTATAACCGTTGTACTCTGAATCATATTCTGTTCTTCTGAGGTGAAAGCATTGCTCATAAACGTTCCGTTCAGCCATTTCCTCAACGTACAAGTTTCCCAAGTTACGCACGTGTACGAAGTGTTGTATTGCTGGCAGTCAAGAGCATATTTGCTTATTACAAGCGCTTTATCTCCCTCTTTTGCTAACACCAGCCATTCAACGACTTCTTTACCATTAGATGTATCATTATCCTGTTCATAAGAGCCGAAAACGATATAATCACCGACCTTTGCCGATCTCAGTATTTCGGTTTTATGTTTATCGTACAGATCTTTTTTCTTTTCAGCACTGTCCTTATAACCATTGAGTGATTGAAACGCTGTTATCGCTTCTCCGTGCTTTCCTGCATTCATCAAGAAAACAGCCTTGTCATAAATTGCATTCTGACAGTTTACTATCTGCGCTGCACTGTCCTTGTAACCATTCATCTCTTCAAATGCGGTGATAGCCTCAGTATAATTTCCTGCTTTCATCAAAGAAACTGCGTTCCCATATTTACACTCTTCTATCTGCGTCACACT
>JAHKXX010000114.1 GCA_020627425.1 bacterium | reverse complement strand
CTCCGCTACTCGGGGACGGACAATAACTGTAAATAACCAATCACCGATGTTCCCCGAGTCTCGCCTGCCGGGTGCGTGACCGCACCGGACGAATATGTTTTGGTAACGATATTTGCATAGCCATTTTGTATGCTTCTGAAACGTAATCGACAGCGGAGGCACTCCGCCGGTGCTTCTGCTTCGCAGAGGTGTCCACTGGACACCCGCACCCTCTTAGGCGGCGGGTGCCATTCGGACTTTCAGCGGGGGCTATAATCCCCCGCTGAAACCCCGAGGAGCTAAAGCTCCTGCGGTGAGGTTGCATCAATGCAGCCGATGTTAAGCGAGCTTACATCGGGCTTTGCTCCGAGTTAAAGCACAGATTCGATATGAGTCTGTGCTTTTTTCTTTAATAATCCTTGACAAATTACGGTTAGAGATATATAATCGATAGTTGTTAGTTATATCTAACCATTATTGAGAATTGTGCTGCGTTTCCCTGAAATAAAAAAGGAGGAGTTATGTCAATAAGAGCAGTTTTTTTCAGAATGATGATGCGCGCCCAGAATATCAACCCGATCGCGCATCCTGGAATGAAGGATAAAATGAAACAGATGTCAGCGAAATATTCCCATACGAAGCCGAAAAAGGGATATACACTAGAATGCCTGACGACAGCAAACGGTACGAAATACCAGCGTTTGATCAGGGACAGAGCCAAACCTTCGGGCAATGTGATCTACTATATCCACGGCGGCTGTTATATTTCGGGGTTGACATATAATTACCGTGATTTTTGCGCTCCGTTTTGCGATCTGTCAGATGGATCAGAGATTATATTGCTTGACTACAGCCTTATGCCTGAACATAAGTATCCGACCCAACTCAATGAAGCCGCAGATCTATGGAACGAGCTGACAGAATTACGGAATATCCGTTTCGATAATATCATTCTCGGCGGCGATTCCTCGGGCGGTAATTTAGCGCTTGCCTTAATGCTTTGGCTGCGCGATATGGGAAAAAGGCTCCCGAGAAGTCTTTTCCTGTTGTCCCCGTGGACGGACATGACAATTTCCGGCAAGAGCTATGCGGAAAACTATAACAAGGACGTTGAGATCGGTGACAAAAACGGAGTCTTTGACGAGAAAACTAAACAAGCATTGCAAAGTAGCTATCTGTATGATTTTATCGGAGATCACGACAGAACAGATCCGTATATCTCCCCCGCGTTTGCGGATTACAAAGGCTTTCCTCCGATGCTGCTGTTCGCCGGAGAGGATGAAATGCTGCTTGATGATACGCTGACGGTTTGTAAAAGGGCAAGGGAAGCCGGAGTGGATGTCATTCTCGAAACACAGCCGAAAATGTTCCACAGCTACGTTCTGTACACGAACTATATGCCCGAAAGCAAAAGCTCTTATCGACTGCTGAAGGATTTTATCAAAAACAGTTTCAGTCTATGATACAGCAGCGGCACGTCGCCTGATAGAAAACTGTATTTATTGAAAAGCAGAGATCAAAGGTGTATAATGCAGTTAGATAAATTAAACTAAAGAAGGTGTCACAACGATGTTCTGGGACAGGGTGGCAGGAATATATGATATTTTTGTTAATGTTATAAATTCAAAAACGCACAGAGCGCTATGCAAGGAAGCGGAAAGTCTGTTTGATAAAAAAGACAGAGTGCTGGAGTGCGCTTGCGGAACGGGGATGCTGACCGAGGTTATAGCCTCTGAATGTATGGAGCTTACCGCAACTGACTATTCTTCAGAAATGCTGAAAAGAGCAAGGAAAAAATGCCGCAGATTCGGAAATATCCGTTTTGAGAAGGTAAGTATTCTTGACCTTCCTTATCCTGACAGCAGCTTTGACAAAGTTGTGGCTGCAAATGTGATCCATCTTTTAGACGAGCCTTACAAAGCGCTTTCAGAGCTTGACAGGGTATGTTGCAGGGACGGTATGATCATTATTCCTACCTACATCAATAAGACCGAAAAGGGCAGAACAAGCGGTTTTGCAAAAACTGTCGGAAAAGCCGGAGCGGATTTCAAACGTCAGTTTACCTTCCGGAGCTATCAGGATTTTTTCAAAGAAGCAGGCTATAAGAATGTCAGCTATAAGCTGATAGACGGCAGGATTCCCTGTGCATTGGCGATAATAAAGAAACTCTGAGTGTTGACTATATTTGCGCCGAAAGGCTTTTCATATCAACATTTGAAACGAAAAACAGCCGGAAAAAATTTGGAGATAACGGTTTCGACCGCCTGAGAGGAAAGTTTATTCGGTGTGTGAAATGAGGAATAGATATGTGGTTGAAAGTAGCTGAAGGAATAACGATCCCTTTTATAGGCACGGTACTCGGCTCGGCTTGTGTGTTCTTTATGAAAAAACAGCTTAGCCGCATGGTGCAGCGCGCATTGACAGGTTTTGCGGGCGGCGTCATGGTCGCGGCATCTATCTGGAGCCTTCTTATTCCGGCTATGAATCAATGCACCGACAAAGGCAGATGGGCTTTTCTGCCCGCTTTCATTGGCTTCTGGCTCGGTATTTTGTTTTTGCTTATTCTCGACAGGATCATACCGCATCTGCATATGAACGCACAGCAGGCAGAGGGTCTGAAAAGCAAAGCGAAAAAGACAACGATGATGGTGCTTGCGGTAACGCTGCACAACATTCCCGAGGGAATGGCTGTCGGCGTTGTATTTGCAGGACTGATCTCCGGTTCTGCCGAGATCACGACGGGCGGTGCACTGGCGCTTTCCATCGGTATAGCGATACAGAACTTTCCGGAGGGCGCGATCATTTCGATGCCTTTACACGCCGAAGGAAAAACAAAAGGCAGGGCTTTCCTTGACGGAGCGTTGTCTGGCGCAGTGGAGCCGATAGGCGCGCTTCTGACGGTGCTTTTTGCGGGTTTATTCGTTCCCGCTATGCCGTATTTGCTTTCTTTCGCGGCGGGTGCGATGATGTATGTTGTAGTGGAGGAGCTTATCCCCGAAATGTCGGTGGGTAAACACTCTAACATAGGTGTTGTTATGTTCGCACTCGGGTTTACGGTTATGATGGCGCTCGACGCAGCACTCGGATAAATACAGAAATAATATCAGGGCGGTATGCCCTTGATTTTATCATATTTGGTTAGATAACACTAATTCAAGGAGGACGATATAAAAAAAATTACGGTAAAGATAGACGGAATGATGTGCGGTATGTGCGAGGCGCATATATGCGACACAATCAGAAGAACTTTGCCCGATGCCAGAAAGGTTTCCGCATCAAGAAAAAAAGGCGAAGCCTCGTTCCTGTCTGAAAACAGTATTGACGGAGAAACTCTGAAAAAGGCGATAAACGACACCGGCTACACCTTCGTTTCAATTTCGTCAGATGAATACAAAAAACGCGGATTGTTCGGCAAATAAGGAGAGACGGGATGAAATATGGAAAGTCCGGATGCAAAATAAAAAAGGAGAGAAAGAAAATGAAACAAAAGAAACAAAACGAGATTTCTGTACTTCTCGGATATGCCGGAAAGTACAAGGTGCTGACGTTTTTAGGGATGTTCCTCTCAGCCGTTGCTATGATAATGGGAATGATCCCATACGTCTGCATCTGGCTGGCGGCAAGAGACCTTATAGGCGTTGCGCCGGACTGGACGCAGGCGACGGAGATCGCAAAATACGGCTGGCTGGCGTTCGGATTCGCCTTCGGCGGCATCATCATATATTTTGCCGCACTGATGTGTACTCACCTTGCGGCGTTCCGTACCGCTGCGAATATCAGAAAGCAGGGTGTTGCACACATGATGAAAGCGCCGCTCGGCTTCTTTGATAGCAACGCTTCGGGACTTCTCCGCAACCGTCTGGACGGCGGCGCAGCCGAGACAGAAACACTGCTCGCGCATAACCTTGCCGATATCGTCGGAACGGCGGCAATGTTTATCGGGATGATCGTTCTGATGTTCGTTTTTGACTGGCGAATGGGCGCTTCGTGTCTCGTCGCCGCTGTTATATCGGTCGGCGCGATGTTTACCATGATGGGCGGCAAAAATGCAAAGCTGATGATGGAATACCAGACCGCACAGGACGTAATGAGCAAGGCGGGCACAGAATACGTCCGCGGAATACCGGTCGTCAAGGTTTTTCAGCAGACGGTGTATTCTTTCAAAGCATTCAAAGCGGCGATCGAGAATTACAGCAATAAAGCGGAAAAATACACCGGCGGAGTTTGCCGCGTTCCTCAGTCTGTCAACCTGACCGCGACCGAAGGAGTATTTATCTTCCTTGTTCCTGCGGTACTGCTTATAGCGCCGTCCGCACTCAGCAGCGGAGATTTTGCTGGATTCATCACGAATTTTGCTTTTTATGCTGTGTTCTCTGCGATAGTTTCAACAGCGCTTGCCCGTATAATGTTTGCGGCAAGTGGTCTGATGCTCGCCAAGACAGCGCTTGCCCGTATTGATACTGTAATGAAAGCGCCGACGCTAGAGATCACAGATAACCCGCAGGCACCCCGGAATAACGGAGTTGAATTCAAGAACGTTACGTTTACTTATGACGGTGCGGACGTTCCGGCGCTTGAACACGTTTCCTTCAAAGTTCTGCCCGGTCAGACGGTGGCACTGGTCGGTCCTTCAGGCGGCGGCAAGACTACTGCGGCAAGCATGATACCGCGCTTCTGGGATGTTTCATCCGGCGAGGTGCTTGTCGGAGATGTCAACGTTAAGGATATCGACCCTCATGTACTTATGGATAAGGTGGCGTTCGTTTTCCAGAATACCCGGCTTTTCAAGACTTCGATTCTTGAAAATGTCCGTGCCGCACGTCCGGATGCTTCGAGAGAAGAGGTACTCTCAGCACTTCACGCGGCACAGTGTGACGATATCATAGAAAAACTTCCGAATGGAATTGATACGCTGATAGGCTCGGAGGGTACTTATCTTTCCGGCGGTGAACAGCAGCGAGTAGCTCTTGCAAGAGCGATACTAAAAAACGCACCGATCATCGTGCTTGACGAGGCAACGGCATTTGCCGATCCCGAAAACGAGGCTTTGATACAGAAGGCGCTGAAAACCCTGACCGAGGGACGCACGGTCATAATGATCGCGCATAGGTTATCAACGGTCGTTGGCGCGGATAACATCATCGTGCTTGATAACGGTCATATCGTCGAAGAAGGCACGCACGACAAGCTCTCATCCGGCGAAGGACTGTACGCACGGATGTGGAGAGAATACAATCAGGCGGTCAGATGGAAGATCGTTTCAGCAAAGGAGGGAGATTAAATGATGGGAAGAAAGCTTCAAAAGAAATACGCTCTGACCGATAAGGGTCTTAGAAATACGAGGATCGGCGCCGCATGGACGGTGGTTGTCAACCTCATTATGATGGCGGGCATGGGCATACTTTATTTTTTGATGCAGGGATATATGGATACGCTGACAAACGGAGCCGCACTTCCGGATGCATGGATCTTTGTCGGACTTGTCGCCGCGTTTGTAATTCTGTCCTTTTTCACTCATCTGGAACAGTGCAAAACGACCTACGGGTTGGTTTACCGTGAAGTCAAGGATACCCGCATTTCTCTTGCGGAGCGTCTGCGCAGGCTTCCGCTCGGATATTTCGGAAAGCGCGATCTTGCCGATCTGACTGAAACTGTCATGGGTGACGTCAATCGTCTGGAGCACGTCTGGTCTCACTGCCTCGGCTATCTGTACGGCGCATATATTTCCACGGCGATAATCGCAGTAATGTTACTCGTTTATGACTGGCGTATGGCGCTCGCTTCTCTCTGGGGTGTGCCGGTCGCATTCCTGCTCCTTTTTGGCAGCAGAAGAATACAGAAGCGTGCTTCTGAAAAGCTGAAAGCTGACGCGCTTGCGGTTTCTGACAATATTCAGGAATCACTTGAAAATATCCGTGAGATAAGAGCAACAAACCGTGAAAAGGAATACCTCGACCGTCTTTACAAAAAAATCGACAAATTTGAAAAAACGAACCGTAGCGGAGAGCTTGTGACAGGTCTGTTCGTCAACGGTGCATCTGTCATTATGCGTCTCGGAGTTGCAACAACGATACTCACGGGTGCTTCGCTCATTCTTTCAGGCAAAATAGACTTTATGCTGATGTTTATGTTTCTTATGGTCATCACACGCGTTTACGCGCCCTTTGACCAGGCTCTGGCTCTGATCGCGGAAATGTTTGTTTCTCAGGTCTCGGCAAACCGTCTGAACGAAATAAACGATACCCCGACATCGGAAGGAATGGATGAATTCAAGCCTGACGGACACGACATCACGTTTGAAAACGTCAGCTTCGCCTATGACGATCATGATGTACTTAATGGTGTGAGCTTTACTGCGAAAGAGGGAGAGATAACTGCTCTCGTTGGTCCTTCCGGCTCGGGCAAGAGCACCTGTGCGCGCCTTGCCGCCCGCCTCTGGGATATAAACAAGGGAACAATAAAGGTCGGAGGCGTGGATATTTCGACCATTGATCCCGAAGTCCTTCTCACCGATTATTCGATGGTATTTCAGGATGTCGTGCTGTTTGATGACACCGTAATGGAAAATATCCGCCTCGGAAAACACGGCGCAACAGACGAAGAAGTCCTTGCGGCGGCAAAGGCGGCAAACTGCGACGAATTTGTCGAAAAGCTGCCTGACGGTTACAAAACGCCCATCGGAGAAAACGGTGCAAAGCTGTCCGGTGGCGAACGCCAACGCATATCCATCGCCCGCGCACTTTTGAAGGACGCACCGATCGTGCTTCTTGACGAGGCGACAGCGTCACTTGACGTTGAAAATGAAACGAAGGTACAGGGCGCGCTTTCCCGCCTGCTTGAGGGCAAGACTGTTCTTGTTATCGCTCACCGTATGCGTACAGTCGAGGCGGCAGATAAGATAGTTGTTCTTAAGGACGGCAGAGTAGCCGAGGAAGGCACACCGAAGGAGCTTTATAGTAACGCAGAGGGAATCTTCCGCCGCATGGCTGATCTCCAGTCGGCAAGCGCCGCGTGGAGCGTGTGACTAAATATAAAAAGCAATAACCGTATAAAGGTGGCGTGGTAAATGTTTGACAAGCGTTTAATGAAAATGTGCCCGGAAAGTAAAAAATACATTGCCGGCAATATCTTGCTGCAGTTTCTTGAACTGTGCTGTAATATCGCCATGATAATGATAATCGCTTTTTCGGTACAGAATCTTTACAATAAAACGTGGGGTTTAACGAATCTCAACGTACCTGCAGTCATAATTGCAGTAACGGTGATCCTGCGCTTTTTTACCACAAAATACGCGGTGAGAATGAGTTATCTTGCTTCGCGCACGGTCAAACGTGTTATGCGGGAGAAGATCTATACAAAGCTGCTGCGGCTCGGTACGTCATACCGTGAACACGCGACAACTGCGGAGCTTGTGCAGGAGAGCATAGAGGGCGTGGAGCAGCTTGAAAGCTATTTCGGACTGTATGTACCGCAGTTTTTCTACGCATTTATGGCTCCTGTCGCGTTGTTTTTCCTATTCGGCTTCGGCGGATCGTGGAAGTTGGCGGCGGTGCAGCGCTTGGTATCCTTCTTGCGGTGATTGCGTTTCTTAACAAAGAATTGGCGCTTGCAAACGTTATATTCATGATCCTGCTTTCCGCTGAGTTCTTTCTGCCTATGCGCCGTCTCGGAAGCTATTTTCATGTGGCGATGAACGGTATGGCGGCGAGTGACAAGATATTCAAATTCTTATCTGAGGACGAGCCGGCTGAAAGGACTGTGAAAGTTGCGGGCGGAGATATTGAACTTAAAGATGTTTACTTTTCCTATGATAAAGAGCGCGAGATATTACACGGTGTGAATATTTCAATTCCAAATGGAAGCTTTATTGGTATAAGAGAATATACACTTGCATCGGGCGGTCCGTACTGCGACTGCGGATACAAAAAGAAAGGGAAATGAATATGGGACTTTATAAAAAGTTTGTGAATCAGACAAGAAAGCCGGAGGGATTCCTCGGCAAAATGATGGTAGACGGTATGAACAGCGGTCATGCAAAGCTCTCCGACTGGGGAATGTCACATCTTAACGGGATCGATCCCAGTACAATTGCAGAACTGGGCTGTGGCGGTGGACGGAACACTGCCGAGCTGCTGAAACTCTACCCGAAGGCAATCATTACCGCACTCGATTATTCGGAGGTCTCTGTCGATAAGGCGAAGAATTTTAACAGGGATATGATCACGGCAGGAAGATGTACCGTTATTCAGGGCAATGTTGCTGATCTTCCGTTCGAGGATGCTGCCTTTGATCTCGCAACAGCTTTTGAAACGATCTATTTCTGGCCGGGACTCGAACATTGTTTTTCTGAGGTTTACAGAGTTCTGATACCCAGTGGTACTTTTATGATATGTAACGAATCTGACGGTACTGACGAAACGAACAAAAAATATGAAAAGATGATCGACGGTATGAAATGTTATACTATCGAAGAAATAAATGCGGCACTGAAAGCGGCAGGCTTTGATGACGTCATATATTACCATCACAACAGCAAGCCGTGGATAACGGTGATCGCAAAAAAGAATGACAATTCAACTGTATGATAAAGGACATTTATGTAAAACAGCCTTATACATCAGCCTTACACCCATATTCGTCTGTTCTCCTTTTCCGACCTTTGTTTTATAAATCCGGAAGATTCGATCTCCTCTTTATCATATTCTATCCCATTGTTATCAAGTATCTCCCTCAGAATTGCAATACTCTTTTCTATGCTGTAATCCGTCGAAAAGCGGATATGCGCATCCTCAGTCCTTACGCCAAGTCTTGAAGCGATCGTGGGATAGATATTCTTTTGCAGCATGGTATGATTCTCAACGATAAGCTTTATGTACCTGTGAGCAACATTGCGACGGTGTCTGAGCCATGCATCGGCAAGTCTGCCCTTTGGCTCGAAATTGCCGTGATAGCAGGCAATATAAGCGTCACATTCAGGATAATTGTTGCAGACATAGTAATGCTCACTGCTTCCGGATAAAAAGCCACGGAAATGAACATACTACAAATAAGAGGAGGCATATTAGATGAAAAACAAAAGAAAAAAATTCTCGCCCGACAATGTTAAGAACACCTTCGTAACCTCTGACGGTACTAACGTAACAGATGATGATTATGATGTAAACGAATATCTCGACTTTGTGTCCGACGGCTTTGCGGACAACGAAAAGGTCGAGGCAGAGGAGTATTACGACAGGTTTCTGAACAGAAAACCGGACTGAGTGATTTTGGGAGTATGGGCGTCATACTCCCTTTTTTGTATAACTACAAAGCAAGCCTACAGCCCCCTTTGCTTGCCACAAGCAAAGCTTTTAAACAAAAATCAGTTATACCAAATAGAATAGACAAATACATTTGCCTGCATAACAATGTAGCATGAGCGGCACTATGTGCGCCGTGACGCGGACGGTACCGTACAATAAACCAAACTCGACCGCGTGCCAATAAAGTAGGCAGTAACACCAATCAGAGTGCGCTTTTAGACAGCGCAGGCACTGCGCCGCGAATTGCTCAGCGTGAGCACGCGCTAATTTTAGTTGGCAATAAAATAAATCAAATGCAATCCGGATACACTAAACAGAACAGGCGAATAAAGCTGCCTTAACTTCAGGATAGCGTCAAGTGCTGCCCTGTGCGGCACGGCGCGGATGGAGAGGGACAATAAACCAAGCCTGTACGCGTGCCAACAAGGTAGGCGGTAACACCAATCAGAGTGCGCGTTCAGACAGCGCAGGCACTGCGCAGTAAAAAATTATTCGTCAAAAGATTTACAAATTTAGCGTAATAATGTATAATAGTAGTTAACTTGCGGCACTGCCGCAATAAAAAGAAGGAGGCACACTAATGGGATACACTATCGCACAGAAAATCATTAAAAATCACCTGTTGAGCGGCGAGATGACAGTCGGACAGGAGATAGGTCTGAAAATAGACCAGACCCTGACTCAGGACGCTACAGGTACTATGGCTTATATCGAGTTTGAGGCTATAGGCGTACCGAGAGTAAAAACGGAAAAGAGCGTTGCTTATATAGACCACAACACCCTGCAGACCGGCTTTGAAAATGCCGACGACCACAGATTTATACAGTCCGTTGCAAAAAAGCACGGTATATACTTCTCTCGTCCCGGTAACGGTATCTGTCACCAGGTACACCTTGAGCGCTTCGGCAAGCCCGGCAAGACCCTTATCGGCTCTGACAGCCACACCCCCACAGGCGGCGGAATAGGTATGCTGGCTATCGGTGCAGGCGGTCTTGATGTTGCTGTTGCTATGGGCGGCGGAGCTTATTACATAACAATGCCGAAGATGGTAAAGGTAAACCTCAGTGGCAAGCTGCAGCCATGGGTATCCGCAAAGGACATAATCCTTGAGGTACTGCGCATTATGAGCGTAAAGGGCGGCGTCGGCAAAATAGTAGAGTACGGCGGCGAGGGCGTAAAGACTCTTACTGTTCCCGAGCGTGCAACCATAACAAATATGGGCGCAGAGCTTGGTGCTACTACATCTATTTTCCCGTCTGATGAGATAACCAGAGAATTTATGAAGGCACAGGGTCGTGAAGAGGACTGGAGCGAGCTTTCATCCGACAGCGACGCTGTATATGACGAAGTAATAGATATAGACCTTTCAAAGCTTGTTCCTATGGCTGCATGTCCTCACAGTCCGGACAACGTAAAGACTATAGAGGAAATAGGTCCGCAGAAGATAGATCAGGTATGCATAGGATCATGTACAAACTCCTCATATCTCGACCTGATGAGAGTTGCAGCTATACTAAAGGGCAAGACCGTTGCAGACAATGTTTCTCTTGCTATTGCTCCCGGCTCCAAGCAGGTATACAATATGCTCGCAAAGAACGGCGCTTTGGCAGATATAATCGAAGCAGGCGCTCGTATACTGGAGTGTGCCTGCGGTCCGTGTATAGGTATGGGTCAGTCACCGAACAGCAAGGGTATATCACTGCGTACCTTTAACCGTAACTTTGAGGGACGCTCGGGTACACGCGACGGTCAGATATATCTCGTAAGCCCCGAAACAGCGGCTGCGTCTGCTCTGACGGGTGTGTTTACAGACCCGAGAACACTGGGAGACGCTGTAGACATTCCTCTGCCCGAGAAGTTTGACTATAATGACAATATGGTGATAGCTCCTGCTGATGAGAAGGATATGGACAGCGTAGAAGTGCTTCGCGGTCCGAACATAAAGCCGTATCCGACTACCTCTCCCCTCTCTGACAGCATAGATGTTCCCTGCTCGCTGAAGGTAGGCGACAATATCACAACAGACCATATAATGCCCGCAGGCGCAAAGATACTTCCGCTTCGTTCTAATATTCCTGCTATATCACAGCACTGCTTCACTGTATGCGACAAGGACTTCCCTGCACGCGCAGAAAAGCTTGGCAGCAGCATTATAGTCGGCGGCGCAAACTACGGTCAGGGCTCGTCCCGTGAGCACGCAGCACTGGCTCCGCTTTATCTCGGTATAAAGGCTGTTGTAGTTAAGTCCTTTGCAAGAATACACCGTGCAAACCTTGTTAATGCAGGTATACTGCCGCTTACATTTGTAAATGAAGCTGACTACGACTCTATAAATGAAGGCGATGAGCTTTGTCTGCCGGATATAAGAGACCGCATAAAGAATAACAGGGAGATAATCCTTATAAACAAGACAAACGGCAAGGAGATTCCCTGTGAGTGCGAGCTGTCAGAGCGCACAAGAGACATAATCCTCGCAGGCGGTCTGCTTGATTATACAAGACACAACAGCTGATATTATATAAAGAAAGGAAAGAAAACAATGGACAAGATAGTTATGAAAACACCTCTCGTTGAGATGGACGGCGAGGAGATGACAAGGATCATCTGGCAGATGATAAAGGACAAGCTTATCCTCCCCTTTGTTGATCTGAAAAGTGAATACTACGATCTGGGTCTTAAAAACAGAGAGGCTACAAAGGATCAGGTAACAAAGGACTCCGCAGAGGCAACAAAGAAATACGGAGTAGCCGTAAAGTGTGCCACCATTACTCCGAACGCAGAGCGTGTAAAGGAGTATAACCTGAGCGAGATGTGGAAGTCCCCGAACGGCACTATAAGAGCTATCCTCGACGGTACCGTATTCCGTACTCCGATACTTGTAAAGGGCATTACCCCCTATATATCAAACTGGAAAAAGCCTATAACGATCGCGCGTCACGCCTACGGCGATGTATACAAGAACACCGAGATGGTAGTAAAAGCCGGCAGCAAGGCAGAGCTGACTGTTACTGACAAGGACGGCAACGAGACAAGACAGCTTATACATGATTTTGACACCGACGGCATTATACAGGGTCTGCACAATATAGATAAAAGTATCGCAAGCTTTGCGAGAGCATGCTTTAACTTTGCCCTTGACAAGAAGCAGGATCTTTGGTTTGCTACCAAGGACACTATCTCCAAAAAATATGACCACAGATTCAAGGACATTTTTAACGAGATATTTGAAAGCGAGTACAAAGCAAAATTTGACGAAGCAGGCATTACCTTCTTCTACACTCTTATCGACGACGCAGTAGCAAGGGTTATACGCTCTGACGGCGGATATATCTGGGCTTGCAAGAACTACGACGGCGACGTAATGTCCGATATGATCGCGACAGCCTTTGGTTCGCTGGCTATGATGACATCTGTACTGGTATCTCCGGACGGTGTATATGAGTACGAGGCTGCTCACGGAACGGTACAGCGCCACTACTACAAGTACCTGAAGGGTGAGACGACCTCTACAAACTCTGTTGCTACCATCTTTGCATGGAGCGGCGCACTGAGAAAGCGCGGCGAGCTGGACGGCATCAAAGAACTGAT
>JAHKXX010000012.1 GCA_020627425.1 bacterium | reverse complement strand
TTGCGGCAGGCCTCCAAAATATTAAAGAAACCGATCAGGTTTGACTCTATGTAAGCATCAGGATTCGTGATAGAATAACGTACTCCTGCCTGTGCAGCTAAATTAACGACCACTGCAGGCTTATACTTCTCAAAAATAGAATTGATCAGTTCCTTGTCGGCGATGTTGCCCTTTATAAATGTAAAGCTGTCGTTCTTGTTCAGTTCATCAAGGCGATATTCCTTGAGACGAACATCATAATAGTCATTCACACTGTCGATACCGATGATAGTTGCAGTTGGTACATCTGCAAACAATCTCTTGACAAGATTGGCTCCGATAAAACCTGCTGCTCCGGTAACCAGTATCGTTTCGTTGTTTAAATCAATGTGTTCCATCCAAAGGACTCCTTTTTTAATAATCTCAACATAATAAGAACGAAACCAATCACCCTTATCTTTTCTACAGACCTGCCGTAATAAATCAGTCACAAAAAATCTATATAAAACAGGACGAAAGATGTCCTATTTTTCTTTCAAGTCATCAAAACAGGTGAATTTCATCGACTTGAAACCCATCCACCAAAGGTTCACCTTCCGTACAAACACCGGATCAAAACTAAAACCGGGTTCAGAATCTGAAAGTTTCGCTCAGACCGAGCCATCTGCAGTCCGTTTCACTGAGATTGAGCGGCGTGCTGTCTGTGAGAGTATATCCCGACGGGTCGGCACTACCGGTATATGCACCAAGAACACCCGGCCAGTTTATTGCGATATCCGGGTCGTTCTAAGCAAGACCGCATTCGACAGTCCATATTCCTCTGTGCTTGCAGGGCTCAACTGTGTACATATACCCGATTGACGGAAAATCTCGCAGGCAAACTCGTACCAACTTATGTAACCGCCTCTGTTCGTGGCATGATACACCCCGTACATAATTAATACAATACTAATATCTTATCCACTCATATCATTTTTACACCGTCTAACATTCTACCATTATCACTACAAAAAATCAATACAGCAAAAGTATATTTCATAAGTAAACCTTAGAAATTTGTAGGCTTTGCCATATATCTCTATTTTTGGTAGAATTTTGTGTGGTTTTTATTATGACTGAATACTAAGTTATGTCCTCTTCCCTACCTAATGGCAGGTTTTTTTAAAGTTTTACTTTACGGTTATAATATTTCAAAAAAACATTTCGTCATTTAATGCTAAGTATTTACCCAAATCTTGTCTACCATGACGGTTGTTTTCGTGACGTCCGTACTCATCATATACACTATGAAAGTTATCTGAAAATATGTCATTGTCATTTCTTTACTAAATTATTATCTATATATTCCATATACGGCTTACGATAATACACACTATCGGGATTATTTCTGTACCAGTCAAATTCTTCCTTCAGACCTTGCATAAGAGGAACGGTATCGGGCATAAGCTCGTTTTGTTTACTTACGTCAAGTACATATTCATAATCATAGAAGCAGAAGTAATCTCTCTGCGGAATTTCTTTGTCTACGCTGACAAACTCCGGGGTTTTGCAAGCTGCCTTATAGCATAACTCTACCCATTCTTTCACGGTAACAATATCCTTATTGCCGACATTGAAAACGTGATTTTCGGGGTGCTTGTCTATTAGGATTTCGAAAAAACGGCAGAAATCGGAAACATTGAAAAATTGCAGCTTCATATCGCCGTTTTGAGGTATATAGAACGGTCTGTCCTGCAAAGCACAATCAAACGGAAACGCTTCACGGTAAAGGTTTTCATATACGCCGTAGAAATACGGAGGACGGAGGATATAGGCGTTCGGTACGTTTGCTTGTAAGTATTGTTCCGCTTTCAGCTTGTTCATTCCGTAATCGCCCCAAACGGAGTTATAACCGCAGGACTGTTCCTCGGTAAACGGCTGAGAATTGGTTTCTGGATAAACAGCGCTCGAGCTGATAAAAATGTAATCATTAAAGGTAACACCGGAATCAAG
>JAHKXX010000113.1 GCA_020627425.1 bacterium | reverse complement strand
TTGATGTGAGAATAAGTGTATTTGTCTTTTCTGCTTGGTGTATCACACTAAATCGCGTTACTTGCACCTATTCCAAAACTCCCAGAATTATTTTACGCCAACCCTCCGGCGCGTGCTCGCGCTGAGCAATTCGCGGCAGCGTAACGCTGCACCCGATTCGCGCATTGTAGTTTGTTGTGTCCTCTACTTATCGGCACGCGTACGAGTCGGGTTTATTGTACCTCTGTTTCCGCGCCGTGCGCCCGAAGGAAGTGCCCTTGGGGTACCGCACAGGGCGGCACTTGTCGCTGCTTAGGAATAAAGATTGGTATATTTCTCTACTCTGCTCATTGTGTCCAAAAATTAGTACAGCAAGTTATAGGTGAGTTTGCACGATCATTATTCTTTTTCCTTATTCTATATTTATTTTATATGATATATATGGTATACTGATTCTATATACTACTACTCTCTATCCGTATTACTTATTCTTAAGAGTATTTATTAAAAGGGGTCATAATTATGAAAAAAATCGTTGTTGGAATTTGTGCGGCAATGCTTATGATGGGGACTGCCGGAATAAACGCTTTTGCGGCAGAAGACGACAGCCTGTCAATGGAAGAATCTGTACTGAGCAGAAGCTATACATATGTAGGAGGAAGCATAACCGTAAACGCACAGGCTACGGGCGGCAGCGGAAGCTATTCCTATAAATACTCCTACCGTAAAAACGGAGGAGACTGGGTGTATGTTACCGACTATGTAAATGAATCACAGCAAAAAATAACAATGCCCGACAAGGAGGGATTTTATACTATTCGCGCGGCAGCAACGGACACCGACGGCGGATATGCGTCAAAATATTTTTATGTAACGGTAAAAAAATCAATAGGCGGCAAGTTCAGGGATAACAGCAGTTCTCTCAGCAGCAATGCAACATGGGTCAACTGGACTGTCAGAGGTTATGCAAAATTTACCGGAGGAACAGCACCGTATTAAGTATAAGTATTCTTATAAAAACGGCTCCGGCGAGTGGGTAACGGTAAAGGATTATACGGACAGCGACAATGTAGGAATAAAGCTTCCGGATATTCCCGGGAACTACACCGTCAGAATAAGCTCTCTTGATTCTACCGGAAACTATGCTTCAAAATATTGCAGTATACTTGTCAGAAAGGATACAAAGACAAAATTTGCCGATAACGGATCAAGCGCAAGCGCAGATCCTGCAAATCCCGGCAAAAAAATAAAAGCAAGGGCGAGCTTTACCGGAGGAATAATGCCGTATAAATATAAATATTCCTACCGTAAAAACGGCAAATGGACAGATGTCGGCGGATATACCTATTCCGATACAAAAGAAATGACCCTGCCGTCACAGGGAAGCTATACAATAAGAGTAGCCGCACTTGATGCCACGGGCAAGTATACCTCTCGATACATAGGAATAACTACACAGGACAAAATAGTAGACTACAATACTCCGTACACCGTTAAAAATTTTAACAGTGATGTTATAAAGCTGACAAATACCTATCCCGGGCTTATAAAAAAGAGTATAGCAGGCTATTCGGAGCAGGGCAGAGGGATAACACTCCTGACTCTCGGCAACGGTCCTCGCAAGGTATGCGTTATCGCGGGAATACACTCAAGAGAGCATATAACGATAAGCTTTACAATGCGCTGCATTGAGGAATATGCAAAGGCATACTACGGCAGCGGATATTACGGAGAATACAATGTACGCGAGCTGCTGAATGAATTTACTATATATTTTATACCGATGTGCAACCCCGACGGCACCGAAATATCCGTAAACGGAGCAGACCCGTCTGTATATATAAAGGATCTGGACAAGGACGAATACAAAGCAAATGCCAACGGAGTAAACCTGAACAGGAACTTCCCCTTCAACTGGGACGCTGAGTACAAGAATCAGTCAAAAGACCCGTCGAATCCTTCTTTTGCAGGAGCATACGGCGCAAGTGAGAGTGAAACTCAGACAATAATAAAGCTCTGTGACAACAATGATTTTGAGTGGCTTCTCGATATGCACATATTAGGACACGGAATCTACTGGAGAGACAGCAAAAACGGAGTTATCCCCGGCGACTATGAGTTTACAAAGGCTCTCTCTGACAGGTGCGGCTATGCTATGTTTGAAAACACCACTGACTCCGAGGGCTACAGCGGAGGTCTTGAAAACTGGTTCAGATTTGCTTACAACAAGCCTTCTCTCTGCATAGAAATGATACCCCACAATCAGGGTATCCGCTCCGACACCTACATCGGCTACAACTCCTTCTTTGATGACGCTCTCGTGTGGAACAAAACAAAATACACCTACCTCGCCGCCCTCGCAGCAGCGTGACGGCGCGCAGTGCCGGCGCGTGCTCGCGCTGAGCAATTCGCGCACTGTAGTTGGTATTACCGCCTACTATATTGGCACGCGGACAGGCTTGGTTTATTATACTTCTCCGTCCGCGTCACGGCGCACAGGGCGCCGCTTACGCTGCTTTATAGTAAAGACGAGTATAATTGTCTATCCTATTATATATACCTGCCTTTTAAAATATATTGAGGACTTAAAAACCGAAGGAATAATAATGATTGTAAGAAACCTACGTCAAACTTGCTGCACTGCTTTTTGGAGACAATGAATAGAGTAGACAAATATATCAGCCTCCACTCAAAGGTAGCGCTAAGCGCCGCCCTGTGCGGCACGGAGCGGACAAAGAGGTATAATAAACCCCGCTCGTACGCGTGCCGACAAGGTAGGCGGCAATAAAAACTCAAGTGCGCGAAATAGGGTGCAGCGTCACGCTGCCTTGACAAGGGGAGGGGAGACGTGATATAATGCTATGGTGCAAGGTTTAACTTGGATAAATGGGGTGAAAGGAGGAATTTCGAATGCTGAGAACATATCAGCCGAAGAAGCTCCATAGAAAGAAGGAGCACGGTTTCAGAAAGAGAATGGCAACAAAGAATGGCAGAAAGGTACTTTCCCGCCGTAGAGCAAGGGGCAGAAAGCAGCTGACATATTAAGTTGCAGGAAATGTTAAAGAAGAACGCAGCGGCTTTAACGTGACTTAGAATACGGTGATAACTTTGGGAAAAATTACCGCAATTAAAGAAAACAGAGATTTCAGACGACTCTATAACAGAGGACGTTCGTATGCCGACCCGGTGCTTGTTACATATGTTATGAAAAATCGCAGAGGAATAAACAGGGTCGGTATTACTACGGGAAAAAAAGTCGGTAAAGCCGTTTTGCGTAACAGGGCGCGCAGAGTTATAAGAGAAGCATACTATGACCTTTCGGATAACCTGAAAAACGGCTACGATATAGTTTTTATAGCACGGACAAAAACGCCGTTCGTTAAAAGCTATGATGTAACGCGCGCGATGAAAAGAGAGCTGAAAGAGGCGGGTGTTTTGAAATGAAGCGCCCGCTTATTTGGCTTATAAAGCTTTATCAGAAATATATCTCTGCAAATACACCGCCAAGGTGTAAGTATTATCCGGTGTGCTCGGTCTATGGACTACAGTCTATAGAGCGTTTCGGAGCGGTCAAAGGTACCTTTATGACAGTGTGGCGAATTTTGCGCTGTAATCCCTTTTCAAAAGGGGGATATGACCCGGTACCCGAACCAAAAATCAAAAAAATAGAGTACAAGAATAAAAAAATCAAATAAAAGAATATTTGATTTGGAAAAAAGGAAAACACGACGGCAGACCCGTCTTTATAATATCAATCACAGTGGAGGAAGGAAGAGAACCTTAGAGAATGGATATTTTTAATATTATAGGAAGTATTTTCGGATATATATTATTTGCCGCTTTCTATCTGTTTCAGAATTTCGGAGTCGCTATAATAATCTTTACACTCATTATAAAGCTTCTGCTTTTCCCGTTCTCGGTAAAGCAGCAAAAATCTATGGCGTCTAATGCCAGAGTACAGAAAAAACAGCGCGAGATAATGGAAAAGTACGGCAATGACCGTGTCAAGGCAAACGAAGAAGTACAAAAAATGATGGAAAAAGAGAATGTCAGCATGACAGCAGGCTGTCTGCCTATGATAGCTCCTATGCTTGTAATGCTCGGCGTGTACTATTCCGTTATACGTCCGCTTTCAAATACACTTCATATAGCAGGCGATAAGGTAAATGTAGCTCTAAACAGTATCTCTACGCTTCCCGGTATAGGCTCCTCGGTAAATATGCAGTATGGTGAAATAAATATAGTAAAGTATTTTAACGAGCTGCAGCCCTATATCAAAAATTCAGACGGAACACCGCTTTTTAACGGACAGGAAACACAGACTATACAGAATTTCAGCAACGGCTTTAAATTCTTCGGCTGGGATCTGCTCGCAGCTCCTAATGTCAGCAGCTTTCAGTCGCTTATGTGGCTTATCCCGGTGCTCTGCTTTGTCACCTCGGTAGCAAGTATGATAGTAGTACAAAAGCTTAACGGCACACAGATGAAGGGCTGTATGGCAGCTATGATATTTGTAATGCCGCTCTTCTCGGCATGGATTGCCTTCAACGTACCCGGTGCGGTTGGTTTCTACTGGATAGCGTCTACAGTACTTGGCTTTGTACAGTCACTGATACTCAATATATTTTTCAGTCCCTCTATACTAGAGGCAAAGTCGGAGGCACAAAGAGTTCTTCTGAGAAAGAATCAGGAAGCAGAGTATGCGTTTATAGAGGCTCCCGATTTTGTATATCCGTCACAGCAGGGTAAGAAAACAGTCGGCGAAAATAATCAAAAGACAGGTAAAAAGAAAAATAATAAGTCAAAAAATAAAAAGGGAAATTCTTCGAGTAATTATCAAGGACAGAAAAAATAAGGAGGAAAAATTATGATCAGAGAGACGACGGCAACAGCCGAAACTATCGAGGAAGCACAAAAAAAAATATGTGAAGAATTGGGAGAAGATGCAGATAAAGTACAGTTTGAGGTAATACAGCAGCCCGAAAAGAAAAAATTCGGACTTTTCGGCGGCAATCCCGCTATAGTTCGCGGATATATAGAGGTAACTCCGCTGATGTGTGCAGAGCAGTATCTGACAAAAATATTAAAGCTTATGGGAATCGGCGACTTTAATATAAGCTCTGAGGAAACAGAGGACGGAGCCGTAATAACTATACAGGGTGACGATGTGGGTTTTATAATCGGACACCGCGGCGAGACGCTCGATTCACTACAGTACCTTACGGGTCTTGTGGCAAACCATGTTGACAACGAGTATTTCAGAATATCCCTGAATATCGGTAACTATCGCGAAAAGCGTGAAAAAACCCTCGAGATCCTCGGCAGAAAGCTTGCCTTCAAGGCAGTAAAGACAGGCTCTAAGACATCTCTTGAGCCTATGAATCCCTATGAGAGAAGAATAATACATACAGCCGTACAAAAGGTAAGAGGAGCTATTTCCTGGAGCGAGGGCGAAAGCCTTCAGCGTCATGTCGTTATAGGACCCGATCCGGACTATAAGCCGAGCTATAACCGTGGCTATAAAAAGCACAGCAGCAACTTCAATAAGGACGGCTCTTATAAACGTCCCCAGCGTACCTCGGGCTATCAGCGCAGACAGTATACCGAGGAGCATCCTCAGGACAGTATGTTCAGTACCTTTGAGGATGATTCCGATTCATCCTCCGTTCGCCGCTCAATAAACGAGCGTCCGGACACATCTCTTTACGGAAAAATAGAAATAAAAAAGTCTGACGAAAGCATCTGATCGGTATCCTGCATTTGGCGGACTTTAAGTTCAAAGTGAAAATGCAAGTCAGTTTACTGGCTTGCTTTTTTTCAACATAGGGGTGAAAAACGGTGGAAAAAACAATAGCAGCCATTTCCACGGCAAACGGAGTCGGGGGGCTCGGTGTTATCAGAATATCGGGCAGCGAGTCTAAAGAAATAGCAGACAGGATATTCAGATCCGTATCCGGAAAAAGACTGACGCAGATGAAGCCCTATACCGCGACATACGGTAAAATATATGACGGGGAAGAGCTTATAGACGAGGGAGTAGCGCTTGTGTTCTGCGCGCCCCACAGCTTTACGGGCGAGGACGTTGTGGAAATATCCTGTCACGGCGGAATGTTTGTGACAAAAAAAGTGCTCAGATGTATACTGAAAAACGGAGCTTCTCCGGCAGAGCCGGGCGAATTTACAAAAAGAGCCTTTCTGAACGGAAAAATGGGTCTTACCGAAGCAGAGGCTGTTATGGATATCATCTCTGCGCGCGGAGAACAGTCGGCTCGGGCTGCTGCCCTTACTATGGAGGGAAGCCTTCATAAGAGAATAGACAGGGTAAAACAAAGGCTGACAACTCTTGCGGCACATCTTGCGGCGTGGGCAGACTATCCGGAGGAGGATATACCACAGGTAGAGGAAACAGAGCTCAGAAAAAGTCTTTGTGAGTGCAGGGACGAGCTTATGAAGCTACTAAACAGCTATGACGCAGGAAAAGTAATGCGTGAAGGAGTAAACACCGTCATAGCAGGAAAGCCGAACGCAGGAAAATCCACCCTGATGAATCTGTTGTCCGGATGCGAGCGTTCAATAGTAACGAACGTACCCGGTACCACAAGGGATATAATAGAAGAAACGGTCATGCTGGGGGATATACCCCTGAATCTCTCCGATACGGCAGGAATCCACGATACAAACGACCCGGTAGAGCTTATCGGCGTACAGCGCGCAAAGGACAGGCTGAAAAAAGCAGGTCTGGTGCTTGCTGTCTTTGATTCATCACAGGAATTATCGGAGGATGACAGAGAGCTGACAGAGCTTCTCGGCACGACACCATCAATTGCGATAATAAACAAAACAGACCTTCCGCAAAAGCTTGACGTGGAATACATAAAAAGCAAGACAAAGCATATAGTCTATATTTCCGCACTCAGCGGCGAGGGTCTTCAGAGCCTTGAAAACGAGGTAGCAGAGCTTGTAGGAACAGCAAGTCTTGACCCGTCGGAGGGAATACTCTCATCAGAGCGGCAGTACTCTGCGGCAAATTCTGCGCTCGGTGCAGTTAATGAAGCAATAGATGCAATAGAACTTGGAATAACACTGGACGCTGTGACGGTATCAATAGAGGGAGCGATAGGCTATCTGTGCGAGCTTGTAGGCGAGTCGGTAAACGAAACGGTCGTAAACTCCGTCTTTCACTCCTTCTGCGTAGGAAAGTAGCGGAGTGCCTCCGCTGTCAACTCTCTCTTGCCGCGCGGCGGCAAGGGCGTGCACGGCACGCCGGAGCGTGGCAAGTATTTGTTACCGCCGACTACAGAGCACCGTCTCTAACCAGGTTTATTGTCCCTCTTAGTCCGCGTCACGGCACTCAGGGTGCCGCTCGTGCTAATCAGGAGTGACGGCGAGTGTGTTTCTCTACTCATAACCCCTCAGTCAGCTACGCTGACAGCGTCTCGCCTGCCGGCTCGGTCGGCGCTTCTGCTATGCAGAGGTGTCCACCGGACACCCGCGCCCCTAAATGGTAGCCTTAATATTGCCTCCCCTTTAGGGGAGGTGGCACGAAGTGCCGGAGGGGTTTCATTGCGGCGGAGTGCCTGCGCTGTCAATTCGCGGACTGTGGTTGGTGTTACCGCCTACCTTTTTGGCACGCGGTCGAGCTTAGTTTATTGTCCCTCTTTTTTCGCGGCGTTTAAGAAAACACAAAAGTTTCGCCCGCCTTTACAAAGGCGGCAGAGTCCAGAGACAGAGTCTCTGGTCGCGCTCCGCAGAGCGCGAAACTCCTTTTGTCTGATCCCTCCGAGCAAAAAAATCAACAGAAAGGAAAAGCCTTATGCAAAAGCCTGACAATAAAATCGTAAGCGATGTTATCAACAAGGTATTAACTGCCGACAAACAGCTTTATCATATTGTCGATATAAGTGAAACGGCAAAAAAAGAAATAAATGAAGCTGTAGCAATACTAAAGCTTGACGCTATAAACGAAAAACTCGAAAATACACCCATAGAGGAGCTTAACAGCGATAAAAGCGGTATAAAAGTTAATCTGCTGAAAAGCACAGGCTATAATACTATCGCCGATATAAAGGATATGACAAGGGCACAGCTGACTGCTATAAACGGTATTGGCGAGGACGGAGCTAAAAAAATCCTCGGCAGGGTAAACGAAATAAAGGTGAGTGTTTCCAAGTATTCAAAAATACATCTCAGCAGCGACAAAAACAACAGAGCCTGCGTCAGTGCTATAAGCAATATAGACCTGCTGCTGCTGACAAAGCAGTATACGGAAAAGGCTCTGGAGCTTTATAATGCCTATCACAAGGGCGTTACTGCGGATATAAGCACTGCAAAGGAGCTTTTGTCGGGGTTTAAATGGGTGTTTACATCTAAGGAGCAGAAGCAGCAGAGGATAGAATCGTTTAACAGACTGTATTCTGTTACGCAAAACGGCTATACCGCAGAGGCACAGGAGCTTTATAACGGCTTTGAAAATATCTACAGGACTCTTACTATCGAAAAATGCCTCTCTGATTTTGATAAGAACACAGCCCCGTTTTATGCGTGGCTCGAACAGATAACAGGCAGTCAGGCAAGCTCTGACAAGGCACTGTTCGGACTTAGTGATGATATTATACAGAGCATTACGGACTGCGAGCTTGATACATCTCTTCTGAAGGTCGTCCTGCGTAATTATCAGATATTCGGCGCAAAATACATAGTACATCAGAAGCGTGCACTGCTTGGTGACGAGATGGGTCTTGGTAAAACAGTACAGGCAATATCCGCTATGGCTCACTATATGTCAAAGGGAATGACGCATTTTCTGATAGTATGCCCCGTCAGCGTTCTGGTAAACTGGAAGCGCAAGATAGAGGAGCACAGCGAGATGAAGGCAGGCGAGATATACGGCAGCGACCGCGACGAGGAATACGAGCGCTGGAAAAAAGAGGGCGGCGTAGCCGTAACGACCTTTGAAACACTTGTCAGGATAGAAGCCGACGAGACAAGACCCGCGGATATGATAGTAGTAGACGAGGCGCATTATGTAAAGAACCCGGCAGCCCAGCGCACAAAGGCTCTGAAAAGCTTTACCGACAAGGCACAGAACGTACTCTTTATGACAGGAACTCCCCTTGAAAACAAGGTAGAGGAGATGATATTCCTCATAAAGTGTCTGCGTCCCGAAATAGCAAGAGAGCTTGAGGGTATGAAGGTCATGGCAAAGGCTGACGAGTTCAGGGAAAAGATAGCCCCGGTATATCTACGGCGCGTTCGTGAGGACGTACTCACCGAGCTTCCCGAAAAGCTTGAAAAAGAGCAGTGGTGCAGAATGGGTGAGGAGGAAAAGAATGCCTATCTGTCTGCGCTTTCCGACGGAAACTTTATGAACATACGCAGAGTATCGTGGAACGTCGGCGATATGACCAAGTCCTCAAAGGCAAAGAGGCTTATGGAAATATGCGAAAACGCAAAGGAGGAAAACAGAAAGGTAATAGTATTCTCGTTCTTCCTTGATATAATAAACAATATTATGGATATGTACGGCGACAGGTGTTACGGTCCCATAAGCGGCGCCATACCTGCGGACAAGAGGCAGGAGATAGTAGACGAATTTTCAAAGGGCGAATCGGGAAGCATACTTGTCAGCCAGATAATAGCAGGCGGTGTAGGACTGAACATTCAAAGTGCAAGCGTAGTAATAATATGCGAGCCTCAGTGGAAGCCTTCCACCGAAAATCAGGCTATATCGCGCGCCTACAGAATGGGTCAGTCAAGAAGCGTTATGGTACACAGACTTCTGTGTGAGGAAAGCATAGACGAGCAGATGATGCAGATACTAAAGGGCAAGACCGAGGTATTCGGCAGTTTTGCTGATGATTCCGTAATTGACGAAAAGAGCAAGGGCGTTATCGACAGCAGCATTATGGCACAGCTCGTCGAGGAGGAGCGCCGCAAGCACGGTATTACAGAAAATCCCTCCTCAGATCAGTCCTCCTTAAGCTCTACAGAGTCCGAAGTCACTGCCGAGCAATCTTCATCAGATTCCACCGAGTCGGAAGTCCCTGCCGATCAAACCTCTCCCATTTCTCCACCAAAGCCACTTCAAATCAGGTCGAAATGGATATGCGTTTGCGGCACAACAAACTACGGCAACTTCTGCGGCGACTGCGGGCGGCAGCGTGACGCTGCACCCGATTCGCGCACTCAGATTGGTTGAACCGCCTACCTTCTTGGCACGCGTACAGGTTGGGTTTATATTCGTGAGCCATCCGCGTCACG
Organism: bacterium; assembly: GCA_020627425.1. GTDB lineage: Bacteria > Bacillota > Clostridia > Oscillospirales > Acutalibacteraceae > UBA1213. The sequence goes on along the minus strand of JAHKXX010000113.1, from coordinate 98 downwards.
CCGCTTACGCGCCGCTCGTGCTGATTTGTAGTGTAGGCGAGTATATTTGTCTGTTCTGTTTTGTGTACCGACTTTATAATTTACTGAAGACTGAAGAC
>JAHKXX010000112.1 GCA_020627425.1 bacterium | reverse complement strand
TGTTTTCCGTGTAAAAATGACAGAGGGCAGAAGCTATGTAAAAGCTTCCGCCCTATATATTATCTGTCTGTTGCTTCGGACATAGTGCTTTCTGCTGTTTCTGTTGTACCCTTTACAATGCTTTCCGCGTTGCTTGTTACATTATTGACCACATCACCTGCGTTGCTTGTTACATTATTAACCACATCACCTGCATTGCTTACAACATTACTTACTACGTTTCCTGCGCCGTCAACAACATCCGACACTACATCGCCCGCTCCGTTTATTGTGTCATTAACAATATTGCCGTTATTACCTTCACGGTTATTATTGTCATCTTTTACATAGTCGTCTGTGTCGCCTATAATTCCGTTACGGTCCGTTACCGCACCGTTATCGGGCTTTCTTAAATGCTCTGTAGTTCCCGAGCCTTCCGGCACAGTAGTATTGTTTGTTTTACAAGCTGCCATACAGCCGCATAAAATAACGCCGAGGCAAAGCGCTGCTAAAAATCTTTTCATTATGTTGTCTCCTTAATAAAAAATCGGGTAACATAACCGCAGTTAAAGCTGCCCGTGTCTTAGTTATTATTATCATTTATCATTTCGTATATACAAAACCTGATAAAGATTTTTTATCCATTATTTTTTAAAAAAATTAAGGCAACACCGCATATATCGAAAAAATATCGGATTCAAAAGACAAACACCCGACAAATAAGCCGAGTGTGATAGAGATATCCTGTTTTTAGTTCACAAGGCAAACCAAATCAGACCGACAGAGATTTTCTGTCAGCCAGATAAAGGTTCGCCAGTGCGAACATGATATAGCTTTTCAGCATCTGTTTTCGCAGTCCTCGGTATCGTGTTTTACGATAACCGAAAAGTCTTTTTACAACTGCAAAAGGCTTCATTAACTGAATAGGCTGATCCGGATTTTTTTCAGGGTTGCAAGATTGCAGTTTTTTCTATTTCATACATTCTTGCAGTCTTCCTCGGGCATTCGCCAAAACCATTTTCCATTTTCTTTTTTAGATATTTTTCCAAGATTCTTCTTTGCTTCTTTTAGCGTTCGTTCTTTTATATGTATGGTCTCTGCCAATCGTTTTAATTCGGTTTGCCTTATGGTACTTCCATCTGACAGTTTATCTTTCAGCAGCATTTCAGCCCGTTCAAGCTTCGAGGTTGTAGCCATTCCGTTGAGCAAATCATCAACAGAAATATTGTACTTTCCAATGAAATGAAAACCTATTTCCATGTTCAGTTCAAAGGTGATTGGCTCTCCCTCCGGTGCAAGGCTGCTTTTAATTTGTGCCATTGCTCTGACGGTGGGGTTGTCCTTTATCCTGCCTACAAGCAATACGCTTCTTGCCGATACAGGAATGTCAATAGAGCCTAATCCCCTGTAAGAAGATTTCATTCACATTGCTTTATTCAGGTGACCGATAAGAACAACAGCACACTGTTGTCTCTGAGCGACTTCTGCTAAATGTTTCATGATAGGTCTTATCTTATTGGCTCTGTGCATATCAACACTTGCTCCTATGTATGCCTGTGATGGATCCAAAATAACAAGTTTTGATGATTTTGTCCAATGGTTAGAAGAAAACGAGGATAGCTGTCAGGAAAAGGATTGATATACATTTGTTTTTATCTGCATCTTAGACTTCAGGTTCCATATAAGCACAGAAGCCGTGTCTCCCGAACACCAGAGCGGAAAACACGGCTTTATCAAATTGAATATAGATTTTATTTATATTGGTCAGTTATCTGCTGTCATCTCTCCAACAAGTTCTTGATCCTCTGTACTGCTTCAAGCGTTTTTTCGTGAGAATTGAAGGATGTCATTCTGAAATAGTTTTTTCCGCATTGTCCGAAGCCAGCCCCCGGCGTTCCCACAACGCCTGCGTTTTCAAGCAAGTAGTCAAAGAATTTCCAACTGTCCATATCGTCCAGACACTCAAACCATATATATGGCGAGTTCTTGCCGCCTGTATAGTAAATGTCCAGTTCATCAAGCATATCGGAAATGATTTTCGCATTTTTGCGGTAGTAGTGAATGTTTTCAAGGCACTGCTTTTGTCCTTCTTCACTGAAAACAGCCGCTGCGCCGCACTGAACAGCCCATGAGACCCCGTTGAATTTGGTAGCCTGACGGCGATACCACAGATCATGGAGCCTGTGTCCGCCCCTTGAAAGCTCCTTCGGGATGACGGTATAACCGCATCTTACTCCCGTAAAGCCTGCGGTTTTTGAGAGAGAGCATAGTTCAATAGCACATTCTCTTGCACCGTCAATGGCAAATATGGAACGGGGAAGATCATCATCCTGAATAAAAGCTTCATAAGCGGCATCATAGAGAATGACAGCGTTGTTTTCAAGGGCATAGTCTACCCATGCTTTTAGCTGAGCAAAGTTGTAGGCTGCACCTGTAGGATTGTTCGGTGAACAGATATAGATAATGTCAGCTTTGATGTTTCTGTCGGGCATGGCAAGGAAATCGTTTTCCTTTGATGAAGGTGCATATATGATATTTCTGCCCGACATGATGTTGGCATCCACATAGACAGGATAAACGGGATCGGGTATCAGCACGGTGTTGTTAGCAGAACAAATGTCTCCGATATTTCCGCAGTCGGATTTTGCACCGTCCGAGATAAAAATTTCACCATGATCTATTTTGACGCCGAAGGTCTTGTAATATTCAGACACAGCCTGTCTTACAAAGTCGTAGCCCTCGTATTCAGGATAACCCTTGAAGCTCTCCTTAAAACGAAGATCCTCACAGCCTTTTTTCATAGCGTCTACAACAACGTCTGAAAGCGGAAGGGTGACATCTCCGATACCCAGACGGATTATCTCTTTTTCAGGATGTGCCTTTGCAAACTCGTTTGTCTTTCGTGCAACGTCTGCAAAAAGATAGTTCGGAACCATTTTTTCAAAATTGCTGTTTATGTTCATAAAGATTCCCCTTACAGATTGGTATAGCCCATCAGGTCAAAGTCAACTTCCCTTGCGCAGTCCCTTCCTTCGCAGATAGCACGTACAACAAGGGATTGACCGATATGTACATCGCCGGCAGTATATACTTTTTCTTTGCTTGTGCGGTGCGAGCCTTTTCCGGTAAGAATATTGCTCCTGCTGTCGGTGTCAACTCCAAAGGCTTCGTGAATGTAACTTTCGCCTCCGAGAAAGCCTGCGGCGATCAGTACAAGGTCAGC
>JAHKXX010000111.1 GCA_020627425.1 bacterium | reverse complement strand
GTATCCACACTGACTGCATACTCTCCGTCAATAAAAAGCGCCGTCATATTCTTTTTTCGGGGCTCTGCTGCTGTTATCAACATAATTATTCTGCCAAAATATCTATGTCTACATCAGATGTTCTTGCTTTTTCCGGAAGAGTGCTGTCGCTTGATGTTTCTTTAGCAGGCTTTGCCTCGGGCTTTTCAGCAGTCTCTGCTTTATCCTTAGCAGACACCTTCTTTGCCTTTCCGTTTCTTACAAAGGATAGCCTGTCCCTGTTAGCCATGACCTCATCCTCAACCTCTTTTGCTATATCCGGGTTATTTTCAAGGAAGGTTTTGGCGTTATCTCTGCCCTGTGCTATACGGTCGTCCTTATAGGAGAACCACGCGCCGCTTTTCTTGATTACATCAAGCTGTACCGCAAGATCCAGAAGCTCGCCCGAGCGTGAAATTCCCTTGCCATACATAATATCGAACTCAGCTTCCTTAAACGGAGGCGCTATTTTGTTTTTTACTACCTTTGCCCTTGTTCTTGAGCCTACTACCTCTGTGCCCACCTTCAGGGATTCTATGCGGCGGATATCTATTCTGACAGAGGAATAAAACTTCAGTGCGCGTCCGCCGGGAGTAGTCTCGGGATTGCCGAACATTACTCCGACCTTTTCACGAAGCTGGTTTATGAAAATAGCAACGCAGTTGAGCTTTGATATAGAGCCTGCAAGCTTTCTCAGCGCCTGAGACATAAGTCTCGCCTGAAGTCCTACGTGCGAAGCACCCATCTCGCCTTCTATCTCTGCCTTTGGTGCAAGAGCCGCTACAGAGTCTACTACAATAACATCAATAGCGCCGGAGCGGACAAGTGCCTCTGTTATCTCCAGCGCATCTTCACCGGTGTCAGGCTGTGATACCAGCAGAGAATCTATATCAACGCCAAGTGCCTTGGCATAAACGGGATCAAGGGCGTGCTCAACATCTATAAAGGCAGCTATGCCGCCGTTTTTCTGTCCCTGTGCTATACAGTGCAGCGCAAGTGTCGTTTTACCGCTGGATTCGGGACCGAAGATCTCGGTTATTCTACCCTTTGGCAGTCCGCCGATACCGAGAGCCATATCAAGAGAAAGAGAGCCTGTCGGTATTGCATCGACATTCATCGCTGCGTTCTGTCCCAGACGCATTACGGCGCCCTTTCCGAATTGCTTTTCTATCTGCGTCAGTGCGGTTTCAAGTGCCTTTTGTTTGTCTAATGCCATTTATTACATTCCTTTCTGTACTTTAAAAGCTGAAAAATATTCTGTAAAGCTATTATACCCCCTACAGAGTGTTTTTTCAATATATCAGGATAAATAATAGAACTATTTTTCTATTTTTTTGTCCCAAAAATTACCCTGTCCAGATTTTGTATATCTTTAATTACTTTTATACTGTCTATTCCGTTCTCAGTGAATAGAGAGGTTACCTCTTCTGCCTGCTCCTCTCCTATCTCCACACAAATGAAACCGTTTTTCTTTAGCCTTGTTATCCAGTTTCGGGCTATTGAGCGATAAAAAACAAGTCCGTCCTCTCCGCCGTCAAGCGCAAGGCGGGGTTCATACTGTAGTTCCGGCTGAAGCTTTGATATAACATGACTCATTATATAAGGAGGATTAGATATTACTGCGTCAAAGCTGTCAGGGGGAAACATCTCATAGTCTTTGAGTATATCGCACTTTATCGGCTCGACATTATCTGCCGAGTTGAGTTCTATATTTGTCCTGAGAAAATCAAGAGCCTTATCGGACACATCCATAGCAAGCACTTTTGACTGAGGGAAGCTTTTAGCGAGTGTAATGGCTATAATACCGCTTCCCGAACAGAGATCGGCTATACGGGGGGAGTCGGTACCTTTAAGAGCCTTTATACATTCGCGTACACAAACCTCTGTGTCATCCCGAGGAATGAGCACGCCTTCACCGATGATATAATCGCGATCCATAAAGCTCCACTTACCCAGTATATACTGAAGCGGATAACCGCAAGAGCGTTTATTTACTGCATTTATAAACTTTTCCTGATCCTGCAGGGGCGGATCGGTATCCGCCGATGAAATAAGCCTTATCCTGTCGGCATTTAAAAAGTGTGAGCATAAACAGTAGGTATCATACAGTGGGCTTTCTATATCAGCCTCACTCAGCAGCTTTTTAGAATAATAGAAAAGCTCTCTGTATGTCATCTGATGATATCCTCTCCGTTTTCGGGAATAACGTCCTTTATCGCCTCGATTGCTACCTCTATCATATCATCCTCAGGCTCCTTGGTGGTTATATGCTGCATCCATACACCCGGTGCCGCAATGATCCTAGTCAAAGCATTGTCGTGTCTGCCGCAGAGCTTTATAAGCTCGTAGCCGATACCCACCGTAAGAGGTATAAGAATTATTTTTATTGACGATCTTATCCAAGGGTTTTCAAAGGGTATAAACAGACCTATAAATATACCGACAAGAAGCATCAGCACAATAAAGCTGGTACCGCAGCGCGGATGAAAACGAATCTGCTTTCTGACGTTTTCAACAGTAAGCGGCAGACCGTATTCATAACAGAAAATGGTTTTGTGCTCGGCGCCGTGATACTGGAAAACACGCTTTACGTCCTTGTTAAGCGTAACAAGCGACATATACAGCAGAAACAACGCGATCCTGATAAGTCCCTCGAAAACCGAGCGCCATACAATGACTCCCTTCATAAAGGGCAAGGGTATACAAGCGAGGTCAAACAAAAACGAAGGCATATAGAAAAAAACCGCAACACTGAATACAACGGCGATCACGGTAGAAATACCCATGATAATATTTGTCAGCTTGTCACCGAAATGCTTATCAAGCCACAGATCCAGCTTTGACATCTCTTCCTCAGGTATATCCTCACCGTCCTGAAGAGCCTTATCGGCGGACATCATAAGTGCCTTGTTGCCTGTTACCAGAGAATCTATCAGATTGGCAAGTCCGCGGATTATCGGCAGTCTTAATATTTTATATTTCTTTGACAGATCAAGAGGCTTTATCTCCTCAAGCTCTATGGTTTTGTCAGCTTTTCTGACTGCTACGGTCGATTTTTTCGGTCCGCGCATCATTATACCCTCCATAAGAGCCTGTCCTCCGATTGAAGTTACTATCTTTGTTTTATCCCTTTTTGCCATAGCCTGATTCCTTTCCGTATTTCCTTGTATGTAGTTTACTGCTCCGAATTATCTGTGTTTACCATTTCCGTTTTCTTTTCTTCCTGTATTAGCGGTATTGAGATAGTAACGGTGGTTCCTACCCCCTCAGTACTGTCTATATCCAGTGATCCGTTGTGAAGCTTCATTATCTCATCAGCGACTGCAAGTCCTATACCGGAGCCGCGAACGGTCTGGTTTGCCTTATAGAACTTCTGCTTTACCTTTGGCAGATCTTCTGCCTTGATTCCGCAGCCGTTATCGGCGATCGTTATAACTATATATTTTTCAGAAGCCTCAGCGCTTATAGTAACTACTCCGCCCTCTCCTGAATACTTCAGCGCATTATCTATTATATTTATAAACACCTGTCTCAGCCTATTTTTATCTCCCAGTACAGGCGGCAGGATATCCGGCTCCTCATAGACAATATGCTTGTTTTCTGCATTGGCACGTTCTCTCTGCATATAAATGGACTCATCAAGCTCTGCCAGAATATCGAGCTTGTCCATAATCAGCACCATTCTGTCCTGCTGTATACGCGAAAAGTCGAGAACCTCCTCGACTATTCCGTTGAGTCGTTCGGCTTCCTTTATGATTATTCCGATACCCTTTTCAACGGTTTTTTTGTTGCTGAAACCGTCAAGCTGTACGGTCTCTGCCCAACCCTTTATCGCCGTCAGAGGAGTTCTCAGCTCGTGCGACACAGACGAAATGAAATCATTTTTCATCTTGTCGGCAGCTCCAAGCTCTCCTGCCATATAGTTTATAGTGTCGCACAGATCTCCTATCTCGTCGTCATAGAACTTGTCAATACGCGCATTAAAATCACCCTGAGCTATTTTTTTCGCGGTGGTGCTTATCTCACGGACAGGACGAACAATAGAACGCAGGAAGTAGGTACTTGACACAAATATGAAGAACAGTATCAGCAGACCGACAAGACACACGACCGATATCGCTATAAAGATCTTTCGGTCTGCCTCCTCAAGGGAAACAACATATCTGATAGCGCCCACGCTTTCGTTGTTGTCGTCAACAATGACCCTTGTAAGAGCCATAACGTTTTCTCCTGAGCTGAGACTGCCGTGCCAGTCAGCATAGTGATCCTCTGTCTTAAGCGCGTATTCATAATCGGGCATCTTCTGTTCCTTATCGGGAGTAAATCCGGTGGTCGTTATCATAACGCTGCCGTCGCTGTCTATTACCATAAGCTCCATAAGCTCTTTATCGGGAAAGTTTTCGACGTAATCACGCGCTGTTTCAACGAAATTATCCGAGCCGTTAAAAATATTAACAAGCTCGGTGCTTCTTCCGTTCAGTACCTGAAAAACTCCGTTGTAATAGAAACCCTGTACTGCTACCGAAAAACCGATTATAAGTACAACCAAAATAATAAGTACCACGCCAAAGGTATTAAAAACCCAGCGTCTTGTGATGCCCTTCAAGCTCTGACCCCCAAACTCAGTTTCAGTATGTTTAATATAGACTATACCCTATGCCGTAAACGGAAAGGGTATATTTCAGCCCTCCCATTTATAGCCAAGACCCCAAACCGTGACTATGTATTTTGGTGCCGAGGGAGTATCCTCTATCTTCATTCTGAGTCTTCTTATATTAACGTCAACTATCTTCTCCTCGCCTACATAAGCCTCGCCCCATACATATTTCAGTATGGCGCTTCTGTCAAGCGAAACACCGGGGTTAGAGAAAAAGTATTCCATTATCTGAAACTCGACCTGAGTAAGGTCTATTAGCTTTCCTTTTTTCATAAGTGTATGGTTTCTCAGGTTGAGCACAAAATCTCCGGATTTCATTTCTTCACGGAAATTATTCTCCTTACCCGCCTGAGCATTTGCTATACGTCGGTAGAGAGCATCTACTCTTGCGACAAGCTCGGTGGGACTGAACGGCTTTGTAATATAATCATCAGCACCAAGCATAAGCCCAGATACCTTGTCCATTTCCTGAGTTCTTGCCGAAAGCATTATAATGCCGAGTCCGCCGTTTCTTTTTCTAAGCTCCTTACATACGTGAAGTCCGTCTATTTCCGGCATCATTATGTCGAGTATTGCTATATCGAAATCTCCGCCTGCTTCTTCATACTTTTGTATTGCTACAGCTCCGTTCTCAGCCTCTGTAACATTATAGCCGCCTCTTTCAAGATTGATGACGATAAACTCCCTTATGGCGGTCTCGTCCTCTGCTACAAGAATATTTTTCATTTGATAAACCTCCTTCTGCTGCATTTAATTATTGGCGATTGCAACGGTATTGCTTTTTACCTCTTTTTCGGTTATGTTCAGCGAGTCCTGTGCATAGGTCTTACATATCTGTGCCGCAAAAACGGCGTTGACTCCGCTGTTAAGATCCGAAAGATCTATAAGAGAGCGTTTGTCGATATTCTGCCACTCGTCCGGCGTATAACGGGTTATAACAAGCAGCTTGTCGCCAAGCGTCATCGTACCGGAATTCCAGACATAAAAGGTAAGCTGACGCTTGTCGGCGTTCATTCTTGTACTGACAAGTCCGTTGTTCCATGCCTTCGGCATAATAAAGTAATAGCCGTCGTTATAGTTGACTACAGTATTCATCGTAGTATATAGTGTTTCATCATCAGACGAAAACTTTTTCCACGAGGTTATGTTGCAGATATTTGACACGTCCTCGTCGGGAGAAGCCGACATAGGGTTTACCACCGGAACCTCAATAATTCCGTCTCCGTCTATGTCTCTGGATATAAGAGAATCCTTTCGTGTGGTTTCGTTCGAGATCTTGCCGTCGTCAGTGATGACATACAGAGGGTTTTTCAGTACGCCAAGCTCCTCATCATAGTAGATTATCTGGGTACTGATGGTACCGCCCGATTTCTTTCCGTCTATAACAATACCGTTTACCGACTTGTCTATTTTTCCGGCAGTGACACCGGAAAACTCGGTCACCTCGGAATCAAGCTCCAGCGGGTCCACCTTGCTGATCAGGGATTTTTCCTTGCCGGAATACTGTATTATCTTTGCCTGTGAGGGATACTTTGTAGAGCTTATACTGAGTAGAACAAGATCGTCCGCGTTGTCTCCGGTCATATCGGTAACTACAAGGGAAGAATACGTTTCCTCAAGCTTCATCTCCTGTATGGTATTGTTCTCTATGGAATATGCAGACAGCATTTTTCGGTTAACATCATAGGTACTCCAGCCGATTATTATTTCATCTATACCGTTTCCGTCAATATCATCAAAGGTAACACAGTCTACACCCGTACCGGAGTTTGTAAACGTACCCTCACACTTCCACTTGTCGCCCTCACACATAACAAACGATACGTTTAGCTTTGAATCGTTTTCCGTTGAATACAGAGCAACGGCATATTCGGTTATACTTCCGTTGTTGCCGGCGGATGCAGAGCTTAAATTCTGGTTTTCAAGCTCTCTCATTATCACTGCGGAGCGGTTTTCTCCGTTTTGCGGATATTTCAGATTATAGCTGCCGCCTGCCTCCTCGTTTATAATATCCTGTATCTCTGCCTTGTCTCCGGTAGCTCTCGGCGGACGAAGGATCGTATTGTCACCAAAGCTTATATCGGAGCAGCCCGAAAGGAGCATCAGGCAAAAAACTGACAGTATAACGAAAAAAACGGGCTTTTTATTCTGTTTCAAGCTTATCACTCCCTCTGTTTTCCGGAAGCTCCGTCTTTACGGCAATAAGAAATTTGATTTTTATTCCTTCATCAGAAAACATTTTTTCGTGCTCCGTCATTATATTCGGCTCATAGCCGCTGTTATGGAGATCATATGTAATATACTTAATGGTGAAGCCACATTCGGCAAAATAATCAAGACTTTCCTTAAAAAGCCCGTCATCGTCCGTTTTGAAATATATCTCTCCCCCGTCCTTTAAAAAGGATCTGTAATTCATAAGCTGACGGGTATGTGTAAGCCTGCGCTTTTTATGCTTCGGTCTCGGCCATGGATTACAGAAATTAATATAGATCCTATCTGTCCGGTCATTTCCGTTTAGTATCAGATCAATACGCTCTATATTGTGTGAAGTAAGCAGTACATTGTCTACCTCTCTGTTATTCTCCTCAAAAAGTCTTGATACGTTCCTTCTTGCAAGACCGAGCATTTCATATTTTATATCTATAGCCAGATAATTAATATCAGGATTGTCAAGTGCCGCACGACTTATAAAGCCGCCCTTGCCGCAGCCAAGCTCTATATACATCGGCTGGGATTTTTTAAAGCTCTCCCGCCACTTGCCCTTGTGCTGCTCGGGATCTTGTATAAAAAAATCGCTTGAAAACAACTCGGGCTTTGCCCAAGGTTTATGTCTTATTCTCATAAAAACACAGTCCTATCTTCATTTTAAACAGCCCTTAACGGGGCTTTTGCCACTTCTCTTTATTATAGCAAATAGTTACAGATATTTTTTTCTTTTAGAGAATTATAACTCTTAATAACATAAAAATATACCTGCCGCTGAAAATAGATGCGGCAGGCAAAAAAGTTATAGAGTTATTCGGAAACAGCAGAACGCACTGTAAACAGAATTGCTGTGATCATAAATGCAAAACAGAACGAAAGTATTCCCAGAATTATAAGAGTAAAGGCTGCAAGGTCGAACGGGAAAACCGAAACAGCCAGAATACCAGACAGAATGGTACCGATAATTCCGAAAAACAGTCCTCCTGAGTTTTGTCTTACAGCGCAGACAGCACGGCTACGCTCACCTCTGGTGATCACAGCGGCAAGCAGCGTGATAAGAGCCGCAACGCCGACTCCAAGCATAACTGCGGCACCGACATAAGGCAGGGTAAGAAGTCCGGCATTAAAAAGCAGCAGTGTAACCACCGTAAAAACAATACCGGCTATTATTCCTACAAGAGCCATAAGCCCCGGCATTACATTGTTGCACGTCCTTCTGCTCCCGCAATCAATATTATTATCATAATTACATAGCATATTATTCACTCCGTTTTATTTTCGCGATCATACTCACTTACGTTTGAGCCATTTATTTGCTCATTACAGCATATGATAATAACCTTTATCTTGTTACAGCGGAGTGCCTCCGCGGTCAATTCGCGCACTGTAGTTAGTTGTGCCGACTACTTTCTTGGCACGCGGTCGAGCCGGGTTTATTGTCCCTCTCTATCCGCGTCACGGCACTCAGGGTGCCGCTTACGCTGTTTTGGAGTGAAGGCGAGTATATTTGCCTATTCTGTTTTATGTACCAACCTTTAAAATCTTACTGAAGACTGAAGAAGTAATAATAATTCTGAGAAATTCAACTAAGACTCACTGTACTGCTTTTTGGAGACGATGAGTAGAGTAGACAAATATACTTACTATCACTATATAGTAGCACGAGCGGCGCCCTGAGCGCCGTGACGCGGATGGATGGGGACAATAAAACCAATTCGTACGCGTGCCGATAAGGTAGGCGGCAACACTAACTACAGTGCGCGAATTGCTCAGCGCGAGCACGCGCCGCTTGCAATTTTGGTTTTTAGGAGTATAATAGGGATAGTAGAAGAGAGAAGGGATGATAATAATGAGCAGGAAAATCGGAAGAAATGATCCGTGCTGGTGCGGAAGCGGTAAAAAATATAAGAAGTGTCACGAGGAATTTGATAGTAGGATATCTTACTTTGCAAGTCTGGGACACGAGGTGCCGGATCACAGTATTATAAAAACACCGGCACAGATAGAAAGAATAAAGGAAAGCTGTAAGATAAATATTGCTGTCCTTGATCTGGTCGCAGAAAAAATACAGGCAGGTATGACAACCGAGGAAATAGATAGGATAGTTTATGATAAGACTACAGAGATGGGCGGTATCCCGGCACCTCTTAATTATGAAGGCTTTCCTAAAAGTGTTTGTACATCTATCAACGAAGTCGTGTGCCACGGTATCCCCTCAGATAAGGTTGTGATAAAAGACGGAGATATAATCAATGTAGATGCATCGACTATATATAACGGCTATTTTTCCGACTCGTCAAGAATGTTCTGTATAGGAAATGTAAGCGATGAAAAAAAGAAGCTGGTACAGGTCACAAAGGAATGTGTGGAAAAAGGACTCGAAATGGTAAAACCATGGACTTTTCTCGGAGATATGGCACAGGTAGTACACGAACACGCCGAGAAGAACGGCTATAAGGTCGTCCGCGAGATCGGCGGACACGGTGTAGGTCTTGAGTTTCACGAGGATCCGTGGGTAAGCTACGTTTCTAATGCCGGAGAAGAGATGCTGCTCGTTCCGGGAATGATCTTTACTATAGAGCCTATGGTAAATATGGGAACCGATAAATTTATTGTAGATAAAAACGACGGATGGACCGTATCCACAAAGGATAAGCTGCCTTCTGCTCAGTGGGAAATTATGGTACTGGTTACAGAGGACGGACACGAGGTTTTATCATACTGAGAAATGCCGGTAAGGCAAAGGCTTTAAAGCCCTTGCTTTACCGGTGTTGTTTTTGCAGCCATAACTGTGATAGTATATAGTTTTTCTTTTTGATATGAAGAAATTTTCAATAAAAATTTGTCAAAAGTGTTGCATTTTGTTTTTAATTTGTGTAAAATGTATATAGGACTATTGATTTATGTATCAATACTTTTGAAAAATATCAAATTCAATTCAAAGCGAGGGAATATTATATGTCTAACAGACTATTTCAGGGAGTTATACACCAGATGCGCGACACCATAGACAGAACCATAGGCGTCATCGACGAAACATCTGTTGTAATAGCTTGCAGTGAGCTACAAAAAATCGGGGAGGTAAATGAACATATCACATCCGAAATGCTGACCTCGGCAGCCCCGTTTGTGCTTAACGGCTATACATATAAGTCTTTCGGCAACAAACCGAGAAGCGAATATGCGGTATTCGTAGCCGGTAATGACTATGCCGCACAGAAATATGCCGCTATACTTGCTATTTCTCTGGGCAGCATAAAGCAGTATTATGATGAGAAGTATGACAGAGGTAACTTTATAAAGAACGTAATTCTTGATAACATTCTACCGGGTGATATTTATCTTAAGTCAAGAGAGCTGAGATTCAATTCGGATGTTACAAGAGTTTGTATGCTTATAAAAATATCATCCAAAACAGATATTTCCGCGTACGATGTGATCCAGAATCTGTTCCCCGACAAGTCCAAGGACTTCGTTATCAATATCAACGAGACGGATATTGCTCTTGTAAACGAAATAAAGAACGATATAGATTCCAAGGATCTTGAGAAGCTTG
>JAHKXX010000110.1 GCA_020627425.1 bacterium | reverse complement strand
TCAAACGTGCAGAATGCTTACCAGATGATCATCCGCATAGCCTTCCGCGCACCGTTTATGATGATATTCGCTATGGTAATGTCCTTTAACGTCAACATCTCGCTGTCGTTTACGTTTGTAGTGTTTATTCCGATAATAGCAGTGGCTCTCGCAATTATAGTAAGGTTTGCGTTCCCTGTTTTCGGACGGGTGTTCAAAACCTATGACAAGCTGAACAACGTAGTCGGAGAAAACCTTCACGCTATCAGAGTTGTAAAATCCTTTGTCAGAGAGGAACACGAAAAGGAAAAATTCGGAAAAATATCACAGCTTATATATAAGGATTTCTCCAAGGCAGAAAAAACAGTTGCATTCAATATGCCCGTTATGCAGATATGCGTCTATTTGTGTATTCTGATCATTTCGTGGTTTGCATCACACTTTATACTGGACGGCACGATGACTACCGGAGAACTGACAAGTATGTTCACATATATCCTGCAAATACTTATGAGCCTGATGTTTATCTCTATGATAGTTGTTATGGTCGCTATGTCAAAGGCCTCCGGTGACAGGATTGCCGAGGTGCTAAGTGATGAGATCGACCTCAAAAACCCCGAGTCTCCCGTAAAGGAAATAAAGGACGGGTCTGTACGCTTTGAAAATGTTTCCTTTAGCTACAGCAAAAATAAAGACAAGCTTTGCCTTATCGGTGCGGATATAGACATAAGATCAGGTATGACCGTCGGAATAATCGGCGGTACAGGCTCGTCAAAATCCACCTTTGTACAGCTTATACCAAGACTTTATGACGCCACCGAGGGACGGGTGCTCGTTGGCGGAAGAGACGTACGCGAGTATGATATAGAGTCGCTGAGAAACAGCGTGGCTATGGTTCTTCAGAAGAATGTACTGTTTTCGGGTACGATAAAGGAAAACCTGCGTTGGGGTAATGAAAACGCGAGTGAAGCCGAGATAAAAAGAGCCTGCAAGCTTGCGTGTGCAGACGACTTTATAGAACGCTTCCCCGATAAGTATGATACATATATCGAGCAGGGCGGCACGAATGTGTCGGGCGGTCAGCGTCAGAGACTGTGTATAGCACGCGCTCTGCTGAAAAAGCCGAAGATACTGATCCTTGACGATTCGACCAGTGCAGTCGATACAAAGACGGATGCACTCATAAGAAAGGCATTTCGCGAGGAAATACCCGAAACAACAAAGATAATAATAGCTCAGCGTATTTCGTCCGTACAGGACAGCGATATGATAATAGTTCTTGACGGCGGAAAAATAAATGCCGTGGGTACACACGACGAGCTGCTTAAAAACAACAAGATCTACCGCGAAGTATATACATCTCAGCAGAAGGGAAGTGGCGATAATGAGTAAAAACAAAAAAGCCGGCGTAAAGCACGGCGCACCGGTACCGCCGCGTCCTGCCGTCAGCCCTGTAAAGACTATAAAAAGACTGCTCGGATATATTAGTGAATACAAAGTAAGGTTCGTGTTGGTGCTGATATGTATCCTCGTCAGTGCAGGTGCTTCCGTGCTAAGCTCTGTGTTTATACAGATACTTATTGATGACTATATAACCCCGATGCTTGCGGATAGATCGGACGACTTTTCGGGTCTGCTTACTATGATACTTGTTATGGGTACGGCGTTCATTATCGGTGCAGTTGCAACGCTTCTGTATAACAGGATAATGGTAACGATATCACAGGGCATACAGAAAAAGATAAGAGATCAGATGTTCTCGAAAATGCAGACCCTGCCGATAAGATATTTTGACACACATACCCACGGCGATATTATGAGCCGCTATACAAACGACACCGATACCCTCAGACAAATGCTGTCTATCAGCGTTCCACAGATGTTCTCCTCCGCAATAACCATAGTTACCGTTCTGGCTGCTATGATAGCGCTGAATATTTATCTGACCCTGTTTGTACTCCTATTTGTCGGTTTTATGATGATCATTACCAAAAAAATAGCCGGCAACAGTGCTTCCTATTTTATTAAACAACAGCAGCAGCTCGGCGACGTGAACGGCTATATAGAGGAAATGATAAACGGTCAGAAGGTAATAAAGGTTTTCTGCCATGAAGAGCAGGCAAAAAAGGAATTCGACAAAAAGAACGAAGAACTGTGCGACAGCGCTACAAAGGCAAATACCTTCGTAAATATACTTATGCCTGTTATGAACAATCTGGGTAATATTCAGTATGTTCTGATCGCTATAGTAGGAGGTATCATGTCTCTGACGGGCTTCAGCGCGGTCACTATCGGTGTTATAGCCTCGTTTCTGACGCTGTCAAAGAATTTTACCAGACCGATGAGCGAGATATCCAATCAGATGAACGCAGTAGTCATGGCTCTTGCCGGAGCGCAGAGAATATTTGACCTGATGGACGAGGAACCGGAGAAGGACGAGGGCTATGTAACTCTTGTCAATGCAAAATATGACAGTAATGACAATATAGTCGAAACGGACGAGCAGACCGAGATGTGGGCGTGGAAGCATCCGCACGCAGACGGAAGTGTATCTTATACAAAGCTGTGCGGAGAGGTCG
Source organism: bacterium (assembly GCA_020627425.1). Classification (GTDB taxonomy): domain Bacteria; phylum Bacillota; class Clostridia; order Oscillospirales; family Acutalibacteraceae; genus UBA1213. The sequence goes on along the minus strand of JAHKXX010000110.1, from coordinate 906 downwards.
TTATGGACGATGTGGATTTCGGCTATAACGAAAACAAGCTCGTGCTGAAAAATGTTACACTTTCAGCCGACCCGGGACAGAAGGTAGCTTTTGTCGGCTCTACCGGTGCAGGAAAAACCACCATAACCAACCTGATAAACCGTTTCTATGATATTGACGACGGCAAGATAAGATATGACGGTATAAATATTAACAAGATAAAGAAATCAGACCTTCGCCGTTCTCTCGGTATCGTTTTGCAGGATGTTCACCTGTTTACCGGTACTGTAATGGAAAATATACGCTACGGAAAGCTTGATGCTACGGACGAGGAGTGTATAGCAGCGGCAAAGCTTGCCAATGCACACGACTTTATCACACGATTGCCGCAGGGCTACGACACTATGATAACAGGCGACGGCGGTCAGCTTTCACAGGGTCAGTGCCAGCTTATCTCTATCGCCAGAGCAGCCGTTGCCGATCCGCCCGTTATGATACTCGACGAAGCGACCTCCAGTATAGATACCCGAACAGAGAGCATAGTTCAAAAGGGTATGGACGGACTGATGTACGGACGAACGGTTTTTGTTATCGCACACCGGCTTTCAACGGTACAAAACTCCGATATTATAATGGTTCTTGAGCTTGGCAGGATAATCGAGCGCGGGACACACGAACAGCTTATTGCTGAGAAAGGCACATACTATAAGCTCTATACAGGCGCATTCGAGCTTAGCTGATAATAAAATACTGTAGTTTCTATAGGCTCCCGATTTTTTTCGGGAGCTTTTTGTTTCATATTTTTCCGGTTATGCATATTATGTATTGACAGTATTTGTTCCTGACAAACTGTAACAGCTGATGTTGGGGGAAAACCTATGAAAAACAGCAAAACCTTTGGAGTGCTCGGCGGTGACAAAAGACAGC
>JAHKXX010000109.1 GCA_020627425.1 bacterium | reverse complement strand
GTACCCCAAGGGCACTTCCTTCGGGCGCGTGGCGCGGACGGAGAGGGACAATAAACCAAATTCGTACGCGTGCCAAGAAAGTAGGCAGTAACACCAAATACAGTGCGCGAATCGAGAGCGCAGGCACTGCGCTATAGTCCCATCTGCTTTAGTTCGGAGACAAGGGTGACATAGAATTCACGGACATCAAAATCGGGCTTGTCGTGACGCATAAGGTCTATCATATCACCGTGAGAGATGCCGTCAGGCTCCTTTGATTCAAGATAGATAAAACGCCTTCCCCACCTCGCCGAGTCTACCGAAACAAGACCGTCATTCGGTCCGTCAAAATACCTTGCAAACAGATACGATATGCTCAGCGGAAAAATACTGCGAAGAGGCTTGTTTATTTTTGAGCCGACGCTTTGATAATAAATACCGTCTATGTCGGGGTTTTCCTCATTAAAACGGGCACACGAAGAAGCACAAAGCCCATTGATCGCACCGATAAAATCCGGTGAAGGATCACCGAGCTTTTTAAAGGCGTTGTTGTAGTAATCGGAAATCTGATCTCTCAGCCGTACAGGAGCGCTGCCGAGCAGCCACTCGGCAAACACACAGCCTCTGTGGGGTGTGTTTATGGTGGTCAGTGAGGCTACAAGCTCCGATACGCCCAGCCTGTCTATAGCATAGCGACAGTCAAGACCGCCCTTAGAGTGGGCGATGATATTTACCTTCTGACAGCCTGTTGCTGCTACTATCTGCCTGATCCTTTCGGCAAGCTCTGCGGCACTGCTTTCTATATCGAGAGCGGATTGCTGCTCACCGTAATATATAACCGCACCGTTTGTGATAAGCTCGTCCGGTATCCTGCCCCAGTAATTAAATTTTTCGATGTCGCGAAAAAAAACTCCGTGTACAAGCAGCAGCGGATAACGTGTGCTGCAAACCTTTTTGTCCCGTCGGTCAAGGTTTCGTTCATATCGCCTCTGCTCCATATTCACTTCGATAAACGCCAGCCGGATCATCCTGATGAGAACTATAATATTCAGCACCGGTACAAAGCCGCATATTATACCGATGATCCTCCACTTCATTCCTATCATGGAAGAAGTGCAGTATACTCTTATTATTCCGTTCCAGAAGATAATAATCAGCTCTCCCGTAAAAATCAGAGCACATACCAGGAATTGCCACGATATTATCCCGTAATTAAAAACAAAATATATAATAAGTGCCGGAGTAAAAACAGAAAGAACGGCGAGGAAAGCACAAAGCAGCTCCGCGCCGTCCGAAAGTATTCTGAGCCGAAGCCCCGGTCTTTTTTTTAATGACGGAAAAAAATTATATAATACAAAAACAATAAGCGCCGGAATACAAAGAAGCGGGTCTATCATACCTATGGCACAGGCGCACAGACAGACCGTAACGGCGATCACGGCCATAGCCCCTGCAGCTGCACTTATAATCCTCATATCGTCACCTTCACAGGACGCACCTTTACAGGCTCCGAAGAGGCCTTTTCGTTGTTTTTCGCCTCAAGCTCTTTTTTTAGCTGCTCTCTTGCAACAGCAAGCATCAGCTTTATACGGTTTTCCTGGTTTACTCTGGGAGCACCCGGATCGTAGTCTATCGCAACTATGTTTGCCTTGCTGTTTATGTTTCTGATCTTTCTTATCATACCCTTGCCGTTTATGTGGTTCGGCAGACATCCAAAGGGCTGGGTACAAACTATATTCGGGAAGCCGCTTTCGGCAAGCTCCAGCATTTCTCCGGTCAGAAGCCAGCCCTCGCCCATCTTGCTGCCGTAGCCGACTACGCCCTTTACAAGCTTTTTTGTGTGGGAATAACGGGTAATTGGCTTAAAGCCGAATTTTGTCTGGCTGGAGATGAGCATATCCTCAAGCTCTTCAAGATAGCCCATAAGCTTTCCTACAGCTATATACTTTGCCTTGCTGCCGCCGTAGAGCTTGTAGTCCTCCAGACGGTTATCCACCTTGAACATAGCAAAGCCGATAAGCCCCGGCATATTTATCTCGCAGCCCTGTTCAAACAGAAACTGCTCAAGGTTGTTGTTTCCGAGCTTTGAATATTTTACATAGATCTCTCCTACAACGCCGACCTTTATTTTTGGTGTACGTTTTACGGGTATTTCGGAGAAATCCTTTGCTATCTCGTCAAGCAGACCGCGCATTTCCTTTCTCCTGAAGCCGTGGCCGCCCGTCAGTATATCGGTAAGCTTTTTTGTCCATTCCTCTACAAGAGCCGCACTGTCGCCGCGGGTTATCTCGTAGGGCTTTACCTGATTGTTAAGCGCCATAAGCTGATCGCCGTACAGTCCTGCCGCAGCGATACGCCTCAGCAGGGGTACGGTTATTTTAAAGCCGCTGTTCTTTTCAAGTCCTGACATATTCAGCGAGATAACAGGCACATTTTCATAGCCTGCCTTTACAAGAGCCTTTCTCAGCAGATGTATGTAGTTCGACGCACGACAGCCGCCGCCCGTCTGGGTTATCATAAGGGCTGTTTTGTTTACGTCATATTTACCGCTTTGAAGAGCATGTATCATCTGTCCTATAACAAGCAGCGCCGGATAGCAGGTATCGTTGTGTACATATTTAAGACCGACCTGAGCTATTTCGGGACCGTCTGTCTCGAGCAGCTCTATCTTGTAGCCGTAGTGTACAAATACATTTTTCATAAGATTAAAATGTATTTTTGCCATCATAGGCATAAGGATCGTATATTCCTTTTTCATTTCCTTTGTAAAAAGCAGTCTGCCGCTTTTATCATAAACAAGCTTTGCCATGTTTTCTCTCCTTAGTGCCGCAAACGGCGGTATCAGTATTATTCGTGCAGCGTCGCAAGCAGCGAACGAAGCCTGATCTTTACCGCTCCGAGGTTGGTTATCTCGTCTATTTTTATCTGTGTATATATTTTCTTGTTACGCTCCAGTATAGCGCGTACCTCGTCCGTGGTTATAGCGTCAACTCCACAGCCGAAGGATACAAGCTGTACCAGATTCATATCCTTAAAGCGGCTGACATACTCTGCCGCTGCATACATACGCGAGTGATATGTCCACTGGTTCAGCACGCCTGTTTTTGGCTTTTTCTCGTTGTGGCTTACTACGTCCTCGGACACTATCGCCACACCGAAGCTTGTTATCAGCTTGTCTATGCCGTGGTTTATCTCGGGATCGGCATGATACGGTCTGCCTGCAAGAACGATTATATCCTTGCCCTGCTCTCTGGCGCGCTGTATTACATCCTCACCGAAAGTGCGCACCTTTTTCATATAGTTATCGTACTCGGCATAGGCTGCCTTTGACGCCTGCTTTACCTCCGAAAGGGTTATACCGTCAAAGTATTTTTGCAGCTCGGCATAAATCTTTTTCGGGAAGTCCTTCGGACGGTGTATGCCGACAAACTCGTGGAAGTATTTTACCTTGTCTATATCGCGTACATTGACGTTTATGACCTCGGGATAATAGGCAACTACGGGACAGTTGTAATGATTATCGCCGAGCTTCTCGTCAAAATTATAGGACATACACGGATAGAATACAGCGTCTACTCCGTTATCAATAAGCCACTGTACATGACCGTGCATAAGCTTTGCAGGAAAGCATACGGTGTCTGAGGGTATTGTATGCTGTCCCCTCAGATAGAGCTTTCTGGTAGAAAGCGGAGAGACTATTACTTCAAATCCGAGCTTTGTCAGGAAGGTATGCCAGAACGGCAAAAGCTCGAACATATTCAGTCCCATAGGGATACCGACCTTGCCTCTGCTGCCCTTTACGGGAGTATATTCCCTGAGAAGCTTCAGCTTATATGCATATATGTTCATACTCTCGTCCGGAGATTTTTTTGTAACGGGACGCTCGCAGCGGTTGCCGGCGATAAAGCGCCTGCCGTCGCTGAAGGTGTTTATCGTAAGTCTGCAATTGTTGCTGCAGCCTCCGCAATTTACCGAGCGGATAGACTGAGTAAACTCCGAGAGCTGTTTTTCGCTGAGTATTCCCGAGTGCGTATCGGCACCGCTTTTTGACTGTGCAAACAGCGCAGCGCCATAGGCGCCCATAAGCCCCGAGATCTCGGGACGGATAACGTTTGTACCCATTTCCTGCTCAAAAGCGCGGAGCACCGCGTCATTTAGAAAGGTTCCGCCCTGTACCACTATTTTTTTGCCAAGCTCACGGGGGCTTGCCACTCTGATTACTTTATATAGCGCATTTTTTACTACGCTGAGACAGAGACCTGCCGAAATATCCTCTATTGTAGCGCCGTCCTTCTGCGCCTGCTTTACGGAGGAGTTCATAAATACCGTACAGCGTGAGCCGAGATCCACGGGCTGTTTTGCAAGCAGTCCGAGCCTTGAAAACTCCTCGGACGAATATCCGAGAGCGTTAGCAAAGGTCTGCAAAAACGAGCCGCAACCCGACGAGCAAGCCTCGTTCAGGAATATATTGTCTATTACTCCGGAGCGTATCTTGAAGCACTTTATATCCTGACCGCCGATATCTATGACAAATTCCACATCGGGCATAAACCTCTTTGCCGCAGTAAGGTGTGCTATCGTTTCTACTATACCGTGGTCTATACCAAAGGCGTTTTTTATGATCTCCTCGCCGTAACCGGTCACGGCAGAGCTGACTATGTTTATATCCGGGTTTTTCTTATATACATTCTCTAAAAAGCCCTTTACTATGGGTACGGGGTTTCCGCTGTTGGACATATATTCCGAGTAGAGCAGAACTCCGTCCTCGGACACGACAACGCCCTTTACCGTAGTAGAGCCGGCGTCCAGTCCTATGAACGCCCTTCCCGTAAAGCCTTTAAGCTCTCCCTTTTCTACGGTAGCCTGTGCGTGTCTTTTTCTGAACTCGTCAAGCTCCTCTTCGTTTCTGAAAAGGGGCTTGTTAAACGCAAAGTTGCCGCTGCCGCGGTATACCTCTATCTCCTTTATAATGCGCCCGAAGTCAGCCTTTTTCTCTGCGCAGAGCGCTGCACCGAGGGCTACATAGTACAGGGAATTATCGGGACATCTACCCGTAGTTTTCAGCATCTTGTCAAAGCCCAGACGAAGCTGCGGAATAAATGTAAGGGGTCCGCCGAGATAAACAATGTTTCCTGCTATCTCTCTGCCCTGTGCAAGACCGGCTATGGTCTGGTTTACCACTGCCATAAATATGCTCTCGGCAACGTCCTCTTTTTTGGCGCCCTGATTGAGCAGCGGCTGTATATCGGTCTTTGCAAAAACTCCGCAGCGCGAAGCTATGGTATAGGTCTTTTCACTCTTTTCGGCAAGGGAATTCAGCTGCTCTATCGGCACGTTAAGAAGTGTTGCCATCTGGTCTATAAAGGCGCCCGTGCCGCCTGCGCACGAGCCGTTCATACGGACCTCCATACCTCCGGACAGGAACAGTATCTTCGCGTCCTCTCCGCCAAGCTCTATGATAACATCTGTGTCGGGTATAAAGGTATTTGCCGCTACTCTGGTAGCATAGACCTCCTGTATAAAGTCGATTCCACACGAATCCGCAACACCCATACCGGCAGAGCCTGACATCGCAATGAGCGCATCATCAGCATCCGGCACTTCTTTTCTTACCCTTTTCAGAAGCTCAGACACCTTTCCGGTTATCTGTGAAAAATGCCTTTCATAGGTTTTATATATTAAATTGTTATTATCGTCAAGCGCGACACATTTTACCGTTGTAGAGCCTATATCAAGACCTATCCTTACCATAACTGAAATTCCCCTTTTTAATATGCGCCTATAAGTGCAAAGCCTTTAAACGATCTCTTTTAAATCCACTTAATCAGTTAATAATTATATCCCATAGAATGACGTTTTTTATTCTTTATAGGAATTATAAAACCGAAAAAACCACCATTAAAGGGAGATTGTGTCAATCCGACAAAAATAAAGTTCACCGGTCGGTTTTATTGTCTTAATATACCGTATATAGTACATTTTATGAACTAATAAACAGGAGGAAGCTTTAAAAACTTTGCTTTGTGGTTATAACAGAGAGCGATGTTACGACAAAAACAGCAAATTGTAAAAAAAGCAAAAAGGAGCCGCCCTCCGTTATGATAAGCGGAGAGCGGCAACCAAAAGGAGTCTCGTGAAAAGCATATTTAAGTTTTATCTCTTTTTCCTGTTCTTTCTGTTCTTGTTGTTATTGCTGCCTGTCTTTACGGCAGGAGCTGCTGCCTTTGCGACGGTTTTTTCAGGCTCTGCCTTAGGCTCGGGCTTATAGATAAGCATATATATAAGCGCTGCCAGCACGCCGCCAACGAGGGGAGCTACTATAAATACCCATACATTTGCAAAGCTGCTGCCGCCTGCGAATATAGCAGGACCGAAGCTTCTCGCAGGATTTACCGAGGTTCCGGTGAAGTAAATACCGAATATGTGTACAAGTGTCAGTGAAAGACCTATTACAAGACCTGCGACGTTGCCGTGCTCAGGCTTTGAGGTTGCTCCGAGAACCGCAAGAACAAACACACAGGTAAGTATGATCTCTATAAGCAGAGAAGCCCATATATTATTCTGATACAGTCCGTTTGAGCCGAAATTGCAGCCCTGTTTTGTGCTGAATATCGCAAAGAGCACAGCGCCGCCTGCGATACCGCCGATAAACTGAGAGCATACATAGGCGCAGAATTCCTTGATATTCATTCTCTTGCTGATAAGCATTGCGATGGACACAGCCGGGTTGATGTGGCAGCCCGACACGTTACCGATAGAGTACGCCATAGCCACGATAACCAGTCCGAAGGCGAGTGCCGTCAGAAGGTAGCCCGGTAAATTCTCGGTAGAGCAGTTTACTGCCACTGCCGTTCCGCAGCCGAACACCACGAGCACAAAGGTTCCGATGATTTCCGCAAAACATTTTCTGAGTAGTGCCATAATGATTCCTCCGATACTAAAAAATTTTTGCCTCGCGGGCAAATATACTGCTATAATTATAGTTTATAATTTGGAATTTTTCAACTAATTTTTTGTATTTCTTAAAAATTTTTTATAGATAAAATATAATTAACTGACTTCACCTGACAAAGGCGGCTGTTATATAAAGGCAAAACAAAAGGCTCCCGCATCAAAAGCGCAGGAGCCTTTTACAAAGCCGAATTATTCTACTACGTTCCAATAGTCGTCAAGAGTAGCGAAATAGTCGTCCACAGTCTCGGCGCGGCGGATCATAGTAACGGAGCCGTCCTCTCGCAGGAGAAGCTCGGCGGACTTCAGTTTTCCGTTATAGTTATATCCCATAGCGAAGCCGTGAGCACCGGTATCGTGAATAACGAGGATATCCCCCATATCTATTTTGGGGAGCTTTCTGTCTATAGCGAACTTGTCATTATTTTCACACAGCGAGCCTGTTATGTCATATGTATGGTCGCAGGGCTCGTTTTCCTTGCCGAGTACGGTTATATGATGATATGCACCGTACATAGCCGGGCGCATAAGGTTGACTGCACACGCGTCAACGCCTATATATTCCTTATAGATATGCTTTTCGTGTATAGCCTTTGTCACAAGGTGACCGTAGGGCGCAAGCATAAATCTGCCAAGCTCGGTATAAATAGCGACGTCGCCCATTCCTGCGGGAACAAGTATCTCATCAAATACTTTATGAACGCCCTCGCCTATTTTAAGAATATCATTAGGCTCCTTATCGGGTGTATAGGGAACTCCCACGCCGCCCGAAAGGTTTATAAACTTAATATCGGCTCCTGTTTCATCGCGCAGCTCGACAGCTAACTTAAAGAGTATGCCTGCAAGTGTAGGGTAGTACTCATTGGTAACGGTATTGCTTGCGAGGAAGGAGTGTATACCGAAGTTTTTTACGCCCTTTGATTTAAGGATAAGAAAAGCTTCTTTTATCTGTTCTCTTGTCATACCGTACTTAGCGTCGCCGGGGTTATCCATTATGGTAGTAGCGATAGAGAATTTTCCGCCGGGATTAAAACGGCAGCTGACAGTCTCGGGTATACCGCAGGCCTGCTCGAGAGCCGAGATATGTGTTATATCGTCGAGGTTAATTATAGCGCCGACCTCATTTGCATATTTAAACTCCTCTATCGGAGTATCGTTAGAACTGAACATTATCTCGGGATTTTTAAAGCCGCATTTTTTACTCATAAGAAGCTCTGAGTAGGACGAGCAGTCCGTACCACAGCCCTCCTGCTTTAATATTTTAAGTATGGAGGGGTTCGGAGTAGCCTTAACGGCGAAAAATTCTTTATAGCCCTTATTCCACGAGAACGCCTGTTTCAGTTTTCTTGCGTTTTCGCGTATACCCTTTTCGTCATATATATGAAAGGGAGTAGGATATTTTTCTATTATTTTTTCTGCCTGCTCTTTTGTTAAAAACGGTTTTTTTATCATTCTTTAACCCTCCGGTTCTTTTAAAAAAATACACCCTAATTCTACTACAACCCCCTCCCCCATGTCAAGCCCGGTGCCCGGGCGGTCAATTCGCGCACTGTAGTTGGTGTTGCCGCCGACTTTATCGGCACGCGTACGAGCGGGGTTTATTATCCCTCTTTTTCCGCGTCACAGCACACAGGGTGCTGCTTGACGCTGCTTTGATGTGAGAATAAGTGTATTTGT
>JAHKXX010000108.1 GCA_020627425.1 bacterium | reverse complement strand
TTTAAGCTCAATTTGAGATTGGCTTTTTGGATTGGAAGATGGTAGAGGATAGATTGTTTGCCCTAAAATCAGGATATGTGGGTTTGCCCTTTTACATTTTAATTATTCCCACTCGATCGTAGCCGGGGGCTTGCTCGTGATGTCATAAACAACTCTGTTTACACATCTTACTTCATTGATGATCCTGTTTGAGATTTTTTCAAGAACATCATATGGAACTCTCGCCCAGTCGGCTGTCATAAAGTCGCCTGTCGTGACTGCTCTGAGCGCGATCGTATTATCGTATGTCCTGCCGTCTCCCATTACTCCGACGCTCTTTATTCCGGTCATTACCGCAAAATATTGGTTTACGGTTTTGTCAAGTCCTGCGTTTGCAAACTCTTCGCGCATTATAGCATCTGCGTCCTTCAGAATGTCAAGCTTCTCTTCGGTAATGTCACCCATTATCCTTATCGCAAGTCCCGGTCCCGGAAAGGGCTGACGCCATACGAGAAAATCGGGTATTTTTAGCTCTGTGCCGACTTTTCTTACTTCATCCTTGAACAGATCGCGCAGAGGCTCTATTATTCCTTCAAAGCCGACATCCTCGGGCAATCCTCCTACATTGTGATGACTCTTGATCACTGCCGACTGACCTGCGCCGCTTTCAACTACGTCGGGGTAGATCGTTCCCTGACACAAAAACTCTATCTTACCAAGCTTTTTCGACTCTTCTTCAAATACCCTGATAAACTCTTCGCCGATTATTTTTCTCTTGCGCTCGGGGTCACTTACTCCGGCAAGCTTTGACAGGAACCTTTCCTGTGCGTTTACTCTGATAAGGTTCATATCAAACTGCTCTCTGAATACCTTTTCTACATTGTCGCCCTCGTCCTTTCTCAAAAGTCCGTGGTCAACAAATATACATGTCAGTTGCTTTCCTACTGCCCTGTGAACCAGTACTGCCGCAACAGAACTGTCAACACCTCCCGAAAGGGCGCACAGAACCTTCTTGTTTCCTATCTTTTCTCTCAGATACTCTATCGTTTCCTCTACAAAGCTGTCCATCTTCCAGTCTGCCTTGCAGCCGCAGGCATTGTACAGAAAATTCTTCAGATACAGAGTTCCCTCTACAGTGTGCTGAACCTCGGGGTGAAACTGTACTGCAAAGAAGTTTCTCGTAACATCCTCCATAGCTGCTACGGGACAGTCCTTGGATATAGCAGTTACCTTGAAGCCGTGAGGTATCTCCTCTATGCGGTCGGTATGACTCATCCAGACAATGTTGTTCTTCTGCGCGGAATGGAACATCAGGGACGATGTATTGAACTCGACCTCAGTCTTACCGTATTCCTTGTTCTCGTTGTCTCCCTCTACCCTGCCGCCGAGAGTCTGTGCCATAAGCTGGGCGCCATAGCAGATACCCAGAACAGGGATTTTCAGTTCAAAAAGCTTCGGGTCGCACTTCGGTCCGTTGTCATCATATGCGCTGTTAGGACCGCCTGTAAAAATAATGCCCTTGTAGCCTCTTTTTGCTATTTCCTCGGCTGAGATCGTGTAGGGCTTTATCTCGCAGAATACGTTGCACTCTCTTACCCTGCGCGCGATGAGCTGGGTGTACTGACCGCCAAAGTCCATTACCAATATGGTTTCATTATTAATTTCCATTATATCACCTTTTCTTTTATCTACTGCTTATTTAACAAGCAGAGGCAAGCCCTTTCCGGGACAGTATTTACCCCGGAAACAAGCTTGCCAAATTCATATTTTTATTCAACAGTAACTGATTTTGCGAGGTTTCTCGGCTTATCTATGTCGCAGCCCTTCAGCGACGCAACATAATAAGCAAACAGCTGCAGCGGTATGACCGTAAGGGATGCGAGCATCATATCACAGGTTCGGGGTATAAACAAGGAACTTTGTGCTACTTCGCTTACCTCAGGATGATCGTCACACGAAACAACTATTACATTTGCACCTCTTGCCTGTACCTCTTTAATGTTGCTCACTATCTTTCCGAGAAGCTTGTCGTTTGTAGCAAGAGCAATAACGAGAGTGCCGTCCTCTATAAGAGAAATGGTACCGTGCTTCAGCTCGCCTGCTGCATAGGCCTCTGAATGTATATAGGATATTTCCTTTAACTTGAGAGAGCCTTCCAGCGACAGTGCATAATCAATGTTCCTGCCGATAAAGAAAACGTCACGGCTGTTAAAATGCTTTGATGCAAGATACTGTACGGTTTCTTTATTTTCGAGTATTTTTGTTATCTTTTCGGGCAGAGCTTCAAGCTCCTTGATATAGTCGTCATACTGCTCGGCATTAATAGTACCCAGCTTGTCACCGAAATATATTGCAAGCAGATAAATAACAGCAAGCTGTGTGCTATATGCCTTTGTTGTTGCAACTGCTATCTCGGGACCTGCCCATGTATAAATAACCTCATCGGACTCAGTCGCTATTGCACTTCCGACTACATTTACAATTGAAATAACGTGAGAGCCTCTGCGCTGTGCTTCCTTCATAGCTTCCTTAGTGTCGGCGGTCTCGCCTGACTGGCTGATAACTATGGTAAGAGTTTTGTCATCTATGATAGGGTCGCGGTATCTGAATTCAGAAGCAAGGTCTACCTCTACGGGCTTTCTCAGTACCTTTTCAAATATATATTTTGCAACGACTCCGACATGATACGCCGAACCGCAGGCAAGAATATTTATTTTATTAAATGCCCTTATCTCTTCATCAGTCAGCTTTATTTCGTCAAGTACTACCCTGCCGTTTTTTATTCTGGGCGCTACTGTGTCGTGGACCGCCTTCGGCTGTTCCATTATCTCCTTGAACATAAAATGCTCATAACCGCCCTTCTCGGCAGCACTTATATCCCAGCTTACAGTTTCAGGAGTTTTTTCTACAGGCTCCTTGTCCGTATCATATACCTTTACGCAGTCACGTCTTATTACGGCTATTTCGTTATTGTCCAGTCTGAGTATGGTCCTTGTTTTTGCAAGTATTGCCGTTACATCTGACGCGATGTAGTTATCGTTCTCTCCGAGTCCTATTATCAGAGGGCTTTCCTTTCTTACAGCAAATATTTCGTCGGGATCGTCCTTGCTGATAACACCCAGTGCATAAGAGCCTTCGAGCCTGGACATTACCTTTATCAGGGTGTCCATAAGATCGCCCTTATAATAATACTCAATAAGCTGAGCGATAACCTCTGTGTCAGTCTTGGAAAGAAACTTTACGCCCTTTGCTATAAGGCTTTCCTTTAGCTGTATATAATTCTCTATGATACCGTTGTGAACAACTGCAAAGCGCTCGGACTCGGAAAGATGGGGGTGCGCATTTACGTCGGACGGCTCGCCGTGAGTCGCCCAGCGTGTGTGTCCTATGCCGACGGTTCCCTGAAGTGTAGAACCGTTGTCCGTCAGCTTTTCAAGCTCTTTAAGCTTTCCCTTTGACTTTGCAACGATAAGCTTTTCTCCGTCGTTAAGGCATA
>JAHKXX010000107.1 GCA_020627425.1 bacterium | reverse complement strand
AGGAGTCTCATCCTTAACTTCTTCCTTAACATCTTCCTTGGGCTCTACTATAACTTCTACCTTAGCAGCACTCTTCTCTACAGTTTATGTTACAGTCAGGAACTCGAACATAACATCATCGTCAGCCTCAACGCTGCCGTTCTTTACAGCCTCGTCGCTGTTCTTTGTTGTGTCAAATGTAACATTTACTGTGATAGTATCACCTACAGCACACTCTGCACAGCAGTTTGTCTGGCTGTTGTATGTACGCTCGTATGAAGGCTCGAACTCGCCCCAGCTGTCGTCCCAGGAACCGTCAAGACGTACCTTGAATGTAACGCCTGTGATGCCTCTGCCAACCTGCTGACCTGTACCGTCGTCGCCTGTAGCCTCGGCAACCATATCCTCGGTTGTGGTTACTGTGAAGGAACCTGTGTACTTGCCGTCGCCGTCGTCGTCTGTCATAGCTATATCAGCTTCGCCGCCGTTGCCCCAGCCACAGAATGAACCGGTTATACCAACCTTATGATCCTTGATGTCTTCTACCTTTGTTATGCCTGCTGCATTTGCTGAAATAGCTGCAACTGAGCTTACAAGAGCAGCTGTCATAACAACTGCCAAAATCTTTGACTTATTCATAGTAATAAATCCTCCTAAAAAAATTTGAAAACCATACTATTACAGGTTTCATTATCAATGATTATACTCTTTTTTACTCTAAAAATCAAGCGTATTTTAATTGATTTTTAGAATCTAATTTTAAATTATCGTATTTATATGAGGATATATTCGAATTACTGTGTATTTATATCCGTGTTGTAAATAATTACCATTTGTTTTGTGCTTTTTATCTAAAACTTTTCTATGATAATATAAATTATAACTATAGCTTTGTAACCCTTTTGTCATAATTCTATATTATTTACTAATTATCAGTCTGAATACAGAGATTATGTTATATTGTTTGCACAAATCTTGAATCATTTTTTTGTTCTTTGAATATTCTGCATACCTCTGCGGATAATAATATTGACCTCTCTAAAAAACAGAGGCAGAAAAGGAGAAGGCTTTATTATGGAGCGTCCAAACAAAAGCATAGAATGTACCGTTTCAGAATGCAGCCACCACTGTCAGGACTGCAACTACTGTTCTCTTGACAAGATACTGGTAGGCACACACGAGAGCAACCCCACTCAGGAGGAATGTACCGACTGTATGTCTTTTGCTCTCAAAGCATAAAAACGACAGTACCCATCAGGTACGTACCCCTGACCGTATGTCGGGGGTACGATTTTTTATGCCGTTAAAAAGGCTCAGCCGCCCCACAGCGGCTTTAACAGGGATGCAAGAAAATCGGTAAGGTACACGACCGCAGCTATAAGCAGAAGAAAACCGATAAATGACAGCAGCTTCACCCAAAATCTTTTTCGGGGCGACATCTCCTCCGACTTAGAGTCATTCTCAGCTTTTTCCAGTTTTTGTCTGTCGTCGTCGCTTATTTCTTCTATATCGTTTTCATCAATAGCGCCTATACCTGCTAAAACCTCGACAGCCCTTTGATAATCGCTGACGGGTACAAATACGGCGCAGTTTTCAGGAGGAGCGGAATTAAGTATCTGTATTCCGGTATCCTTTTTTATTTCCTGTACGGAAAAAGCAACCTCTCCGTCCGTAAGAGCCGCCTTTATTCTCTCCAGCTCAAAGCCGTTGGCGGTAACAAGCTCTACCGGTGAATAGTGACTCGGTTCATCAATAAGCCTTCTGCCGCAGCGTACGCAGCGCTCTCCGACGGCTGTGAAATACAGTTTTTTACATTTAGAGCAATACTTCATTTATTTTCCTCCATTTTACCGTGCTTGGCTCTTTCCCGGCAGTGTTTTCCTGTCACTCAGAGTCCGTCGAGGAGAAAAGCTCACGACTCAGCTCGTCTATGGTTATCTCTTTATATTCCTTCGGAAGCTCATACAGCGACGGATCTACACTAAGCTCTGTTTCGGGCTTTGTATAGCTTATCAGAATATATTTTGACAGCTCTGCATTTTCGGGAGTGACTTCGGCAGACTCAGAGGCGTCCTTGCTGTCGTCTATATAGGTTTCAAGCATATATGCCTTATCATTATAGAAATATGTCACTATTGCCCTTGTCGAAACAAGGAAAAGCTCGTATTTCATTTGCTTGCCGTCATAGACGCATTCGCCGCACTCCGACGGCTCTCCTATTTCACCCGAGGAGTAGTCGGGCAAACCGAAAACATATTCGTCCTCGCAGTCGGTTATATCGACATATTCCTTTTGGTTGTCGCGGAACCAGTATATCTTATTATCCTTGTAGATATATCCGTCAAAGGAGGAATCCGTACCGTTATAAAGCGTCATCTTATAATACTTACATCCGTCCGAAAACTGCATTTCCGCATCATAATTCTGCTCGTTGCTGTTATACTTTCCATATGTATGCACTATGGAATGTGTATTGTCCGAGGACAAGGGAGCAGCAAAATATTTCTCGGACAAGCCTGTGTTTTCCTTTGTGGTGTTTTTAGCGTTGTCCCTCAGATCCTGAAGAGTTTTCGTGTTCAGCGCAGCATACTGCTCGGTACTTAGGTTTATCGAGTTCTTATCTCCTGTCTGTCCCGACGGTTCGGATACGGCTGAGGATATAAGTGCGCTGCTGTCCTCGGGTTCGTTGCTGCTGAACACAGCACATCCGCAGAGAGACATACAAAGCACAAGAGCCGGCAGTGCCGATATATACTTTTTAATGGTAATTCCCTCCGT
>JAHKXX010000106.1 GCA_020627425.1 bacterium | reverse complement strand
TATTGGCATTCTTCTGCTTTATGTGTTTACAAATCGCCAAAAATAATATATACTATTAGCGTAGCAACGGGGAAAAGTCTTCGTGTGCTGATTATGCAGTGAGGTGAATAGAATGCGCAGTGCTGTTGTTGACAGACAGACAAAGGAAACAAGGATTCATATAGAGCTTGATCTTGATAAAACCGGTACTGATATAGATACCGGAATAGGTTTTTTTGATCATATGCTTACTGCCCTTGCCGTTCACGGCGGCTTCTGTCTAAAGGTAAAAGCAGAGGGAGATCTTTATGTTGATTGTCACCACACAATAGAGGACACCGGTATAGTTCTGGGCAAGGCGTTTGATAAGGCTCTTGGTGATAAAAGCGGTATAGCTCGTTTCGGATCGTTTTATGTACCTATGGACGAAGCTCTTGCATTTTGCTCACTCGATATAAGCGCGCGTCCGTTTCTTGTATTTGATTCACAGTTCCCTGAGGAGAGGATAGGTAATTATGATACCTGTATGACAGAGGAGTTTATGCGTGCATTTGCTTATAACTCGGGAATAACACTTCATCTTCGTATGTGCTACGGAAAAAATTCACACCATATCACAGAGGCGTTGTATAAGGCACTCGCACACGCACTGAGCATAGCAGTACAGCCCTCGGACAGCTCGAAACCACTTTCAACAAAAGGTGTGTTATAAATTTAACAATAGTTTTTAATTATAGAAAGGCAGATATAAATGTTAGTATTACCCGCAATTGATATAAAGGACGGAAATTGTGTCCGACTGTACAGAGGTGATTACAGTACAGCTCACAAGGTAGCCGAAAGTGCAGTTGAGACCGCAAAGAGCTTTGAAGCAGCAGGAGCAGGCTTTATTCATATGGTCGATCTTGACGGAGCCAAGGACGGTAAAAGAATCAATTCTGATCTGATTCTTAATGTCAGAAAAAATGTTGATGTAAAAATCGAGGTGGGCGGTGGTATCCGCTCCATTGATTCCGTAGAATTTTACCTTGAGAATGGTATAGACAGAGTCATTCTCGGCTCTGCCGCGATAAAGGATCCCGTTTTTGTAAAAGAGGCTGTAAAAAAATATCCTTCACAGATAGCCGTAAGTATAGATGCTTTGAACGGTATGGTATCCGCCGACGGCTGGACAGACACCTCTGAGGTCAATTTTATTACTCTTGCAAAACAGATGGAGGACATAGGCGTACAGTATATCATTTTTACCGATATTTCAAAGGATGGTATGCTCTCGGGACCGAATCTTACTATGCTTGACGAGTTGAAAGCATCTGTTAGATGCAATATTGTCGCTTCCGGAGGAGTTGCAAATCTGAAGGATATTGTAAACCTTACCGATCTCGATATTTACGGAGCAATCACCGGAAAAGCTATATATACAGGGGATCTTGATCTTCAGCAGGCTATAGAGGTTGCAAATGCTGCAAAGCATAACGGCAAAGGAGCAAACATATGACCGATAGATTTGCTTTTATAGAGGACTATTTTAAAAAAGCCGAGCTTTTGCCGGCTATAGTACAGGAAAAGGATACCGGTGAGGTATTGATGCTTGCTTATATGAACCGCGAGTCTATGAGAAAAACCTTTGAAACAGGCTATACTTGGTTTTACAGCCGTTCAAGAAAAGAGCTGTGGAACAAGGGTGCCACCAGCGGTCATGTACAGAAGGTAGTTGATATAAAGGGTGACTGTGACAAGGATACTCTGCTTGTTATCGTAGAGCAGACAGGAGCTGCCTGTCATACTGGAAGTCATTCGTGCTTTTTTAACAATATTTGGGAGGAATATCAAAATGTCAGAGAATCACAATGAATTATATGATCTTTATGATACTATAATCAGCAGAAAAGAAAACAAACAGGAAGGCTCATATACCTGCTACCTTTTTGAAAAAGGTCTTGACAAGATACTTAAAAAGGTCGGCGAGGAGTGCTCCGAAACAATAATTGCGGCCAAGAACGGTGACAACAGCGAAACCGTTCTTGAAATATCAGACCTTATTTATCATCTCTTTGTTATGATGGCAGAACAGGGCATAAGCGTCGACGACGTTATGAACGAGCTGTCAAAGAGAAGTCAAAAGACTGGCAATTTAAAAACTTTTCATCAGGTAGATAAAAACACCTAAGAGGACTGCTTTGCAGTCCATTTTTTTACCCACCGGATTTGTTATTATCAAAAGGGGAGTGATCTGTATGCTTAGAATATTTGCCGGACGAAGCGGCACAGGTAAAAGCTATGCCGTTTATGATGAAATATACAGACTTGTAGACAAAAAAGACATTATACTTATCGTTCCCGAGCAAAGCTCTTTTCAAAGTGAAAAGCGTATACTGGATAAACTCGGCGCAAGGTCTGCTTCAAAGGTATCCGTACTCAGCTTTAGTAGAATGTGCGATAATCTCAGCGAACTTTACGGTGTCAGACATGGTAGACGTATCGACGACGGCGACAGGGCAGTGCTTATGAGCCTTGCAATCGAACAATGTACCGACAGGCTTCAGCTTTTTGGTGCAAAGGGAAATAAAAACGATCTTGTCGAGCTGATGCTCGGTGCCGTTAATGAATACAAGATGTGCGCGATAGAGTCCGGTGAGCTTTACTCTCTGGCTCAAACACTTCATAGCCCCAGACTCTCACAAAAGCTAAAGGAGAGCGCTATAGTATATGATGCATACTCCGCGTTGGTAGAGAACACATATATTGACCCGGATGACGATCTGAAACATCTGTATAAGCTTTTACAGCAGCATCACTATTTCAGCGGTAAAACTGTGTATATAGATTCGTTCAGCGGTTTCTCCGGTCAGGAGCTAAAGATAATCGAAGAAATAATAAAATATGCCGAGACTCTTACGGTTACTCTTTGCTGTGATAATATCTCCGGCGAAAAGGCAAGCCGTTCTATGTTTTGCGAACCAAAGCAGACAATGGAAAGGCTCAGGGCAATAGCACTAAATAACGGAATACCAACAGAACCTGTAAAATGGTTTACGGACAATCGCAGAGCAAAGAAAGACTCATTGAGGGCAGTAGAAGAATCTCTGTTTCGTTTTGACGGTGATGCTTATGATTGTGATGAAGGAGTTTCTCTGTATTTTGCAGAGGATGAGTATGATGAAATAAAAGAGGTATGCCGAAAAATATCGAAGCTTGTTTATGATGAGGATTATTCATTTCGAGATATAAGCATCATATGCAGAGATCAGGACAAGTACAAGAGTATTTTTGAGACTGAATTTCAAAAGCACAATATACCGTATTTTATGTCAAGCTCACAGCCGCTTAATTCCAAGCCTCTTATACGGCTGGTTATGAGTGCGTTTGATATTGTTCATACTTCATTCAACACAGAGAAAGTATTTGCGTATCTGAAAACCGGTTTGACCGGCATTGACCCCTATGATGTTTACAGACTCGAGAACTATGCATTTATGTGGAATATCCGCTCCTCTTCTTGGAAAAAGCCTTTTACTATGAATCCGAACGGAAATACCGATAAGACTGACGATGAAGAACTAAAACAACTTGAATCTGCAAGAAAAGCCGTGATAGAGCCTCTTGTAAAATTTCAGAATGACCTTCAGAACTCACACAACGGTGCTGATCTTAGCAAAGCTGTCTATTCTCTTCTTGAAAGAATAAATGCTGCCGAAAACGTAAAGAGCCTTGTGTCAAAGCTCAGCTCACTCGGTGAAATGAATGCGATCGGGGAGCAGTCCCGTGTCTGGGATACTTGTATCGGTATACTCGATAAGATGTATACTATCCTTGGGAATACGCCTATGGACAGTAAAAAGTATTACAGTCTTTTACAGCTTATGATCACAAAATCTCCCATATCGGACATTCCGCAGACGATAGACAGTGTGACAGTCGGCATAGCAGGAAATATACGTAGTGAAAATCCCAGAGCTGTATTTGTTGTCGGTGCTGTCGAGGGAGCTTTTCCTGCCGTCGCCGAGGCCGGGGGTATATTCAGTGACAATGAAAGAGAAGAGCTGAGAAATGCAGATCTGCAAATATACGACACGCTGTATTACTCAGCGCTGAAAGAGAAATACATAGCATATACATCGCTGTCTTCGGCGCGCGAAAGGCTGTTTGTAAGCTTTCATAAAAGAAGTATCAGCGGTGAAGCCTGTGAGCCGAGTATAATTGTTCGTGAGCTTGTTGCTATGTTTGATGATTTACCTG
>JAHKXX010000105.1 GCA_020627425.1 bacterium | reverse complement strand
CGGTGTTACCGCCTACCTTTTTGGCACGCGGCGCAGTGCCTGCGCACCCGATTCGCGCACTTTAGTCGGTGTTACCGCCTACCTTTTTGGCACGCGGTCGAGTTGGGTTTATTATACCTCTCCGTCCGCGCCGTGCGCCCGAAGGAAGTGCCCTTGGGGTACCGCACAGGGCGGCACTTGACGCTTTTCGGAAGTGAAGGCAAGTATATTTCTCTTTTCTGCTTGATTTATCCGCGGAAAAACAATTTATAGATAATAATAAACGCGTCACTGCCTGGTGGCGCGTTTGTATTTTCCTACATTCCTCGTATGGCAAAGCAGAGCTTTTCCGTGATATAAAATAAAATAGAGAAGTAAACTTGCCTTTATGTAAAAGCAGCGCTAAGCGGCGCCCTGAGCGCCGTGGCGCGGAAGGAGAGGGACAATAAACCCCGCTAGTACGCGTGCCGATAGGTAGGTGGTAACATCAATCAGAGTGCGCGAATTGCTCAGCGCGAGCACGCGCCGGAGGCACTCCGCTTGACAGGGGGAGAGGAATGTAATATAATAAAATGAGTATATGGATTCTGAATGATTAACGGAGGACTGTTTATGAAGATATGTGCAAATTGTAGAGCTTCGTTACCGGATGGAGCGGCTTTTTGTGTTTCGTGCGGCTCTACCGAAATAATAGATGAGCTTCCAAGAGATAATACTCAGCAAAATGAGCAGGATTATAGCCAATTCGTTCAAGGCTATGATCAGAATTATAACCAATACTCACCTCAGTATGACGGGCAGTATGATAACGGTCAGTACAGTCAGCAGTACGACGAGCAGTATGATGACGGTCAGTACGGCGAGTACGATGAGCAGTATGATGACGGTCAGTACGGCGAGTACGATGAGCAGTATGATGACGGTCAGTACGGCGGTCAGTATGACGAGCAGTATGATAACGGTCAGTACGGTCAGCAGTACGACGAGCAGTATGATGACGGTCAGTACAGTCAGCAGTACGACGAGCAGTATGATAACGGTCAGTACAGTCAGCAGTATGACGAGCAGTATGATAACGGTCAGTACGGTCAGCAGTACGACGAGCAGTATGATAACGGTCAGTACGATCAGCAGTACGACGAGCAGTATGATAACGGTCAGTACGATCAGCAGTACGACGATCAGTATGATGACAGTCAGTATCAGGAAAACACAGCCGAAGGACAGGTGCAGTATTCCGAGGAGTATGAGGACTATATAGAGCCTGAAGAGCCCGCTGCACCAGAACAGAATGAAACTCCCGGAGAGAATGAAGTAAAGCCTGTTCAGGCAGTTGCGGTCGAGTCCGTTCTGGATCAGATAAAGAAGGACGACCATAGCCCCTATGAGGATTCCAGAAACTTCAAATTTGAGAAGAAGGATAAGTCGGAGGACGGAGATGAAGAGTCTGAGGATAAGCCTGCTCCGAAGAACCTGAAGGAATTTATCGCCATGCTTCGGGAAACAAAAGATTATACCTTCCGGTTCAATAAAAACGATATAGAGCAAAATCAGAAGATGGCTATTATCACCTGCCTCGGTGTTACCTTCTGGCTGCCTATCGCTATGAAAAAGGATTCCTATTATCTCAGGTTTTATTCAAATCAGGGCTTGCTGATATTGATAGTTACTGCGCTGTCCAGTATACTTTACGCTATGTTTGCAGGCATTATAGGCATAGCATGTACAAGCTATGATTATTATTCTGCGGCTCAGATAATAAACCCCGCAGGAATAATAATGGACATAATATTCCTTGCGGTATTCTATGCTATACCCGTATTTTTGTTCATCTGTGCATATAAGGATATAAAGAGCGGCAGAGCAAAGGATATTCCGCTTATAGGTAAATTCAGACTTTTGAAGGTGTGATCATCGCGGATCCGCCGGAGCGCCAGACTGCTTCGGCGGATTTTTTCATACATATTATTTACGACAAAATGCTGTACCCCCGGATAGTATAATAATTATGAACCTTTGATAGCAGAAATCGGGAGCCGCAGGAGCCTTGCGGTGAGTCCGGCTGCTTTTTTTAAAAATACTGATAGGGGTGGTATGGTTGAAGGTCAGTGAGCTTGCAGCAAAGTATTCTGTCGGAAAAATCACTGTCAGCGCAACGGGAAAAAGAGTGTTAAAGCAGCTTGCATGTGCCTGCTGCGGCTTTATTGCGGCAAACGGATCGGTGTTCGGAGAGTATGCACCCTTTGGCGTTTCGCTTGCTGCGGCTTTGCCGTTTGAATTTACGCTTTCCTCGTTTCTGGGCTCCTCTATAGGCTATGTGTTTTTTTATACAGGCAGTAGCAATTTCCGCTATATAGCGGCTATGCTTGCGGTCATAGCGATACGCTGGACATTAAACGATATAAAAAGCATAAACCGTCATTCCTTTTACAATGCTGTCGTGTGCTTTGTTCCGACTCTTGCGACCGGTATTGCTATAATGGGAGCGACGGGATTTGAGAGAACTCAGACTTTTATATATATAACCGAAGCGCTGCTCGGCGCGGTTGCTGCCTACTTTTTTTCGAGAACCGTAATAATCATAAACGGCACCAAAAGCCTCGGTATGCTTCTTCCGGTGGAGCTTGCGTGTCTTGTACTGTGCGGCTGTATAGGGATACTGTCCCTGTCAAGGATAAACATAGGCTTTGTGTCAGTAGGCAGAGCGGCGGCTGTACTTGCGGTGCTGTTCGCGGCAAGATACGGAGGTATAACGGGCGGCACGGTGGTGGGTATATGTACCGGTGTTGTTCTGGGAATGACTGCAGAGCAGTACTATTTTCTCGGCTCCGCGTATACATTCGGAGGACTTATTTCGGGTCTGTTTTCGCCTGTCGGCAGAATTGCACAGGTAGGCTCTATGTTCGTGGCGGCAGTGGCGCTGTCGTTTCAGTCGCGCGACCTCGGTACGGTAGTCATTATAATGACAGAGCTTACCGTGGCGTCGGCGGTGTTTCTGATATTGCCGAAAAATACCCTTAACAGCCTCTCTGCCGTATTTACCTCGGACACAGCCGCAGAGCATTGTCAGGGACTCAGACGTTCTATAATTATGCGGCTTGATTTCGCTGCAAAGGCGCTTGCCGATATTTCCTCCGATGTAGAGGACGTGTCGGAAAAGCTCTCCAAAATAGTCACTCCCACAATAGACGGAGTATATAAAAACGCGGTAGCGGCTACATGCAGCCGATGCGGAATGAGAGTGTTCTGCTGGGAACACAGGGACGGAGTTTCACTTTCTTCGTTCGAGGAATTAAACGAAACGCTAAAGCAAAACGGCAGTATAGAACCGAAAGATTTCAGAGAGGATTTCAGAAACAAATGCTGCCGACAGCAGGAGATGGCAAACAGCGTTAACCGAAGCTATAAAAGCTTTCTTGCCTCCGAGGCGGCTGCCAAGCGTATCGACGAGGTGCGCGCGGTGGTTGCAGGTCAGTTTTGCGGTCTGGGTGATATTCTGGGCGAGCTTGCGGATGAATACGAGAACTACGAAATATTTGACGAGAAAACCTCGGAGAGGATTTTTTTAAAGCTGAAGGAGCTGGGACTTGTACCGCTGAGCGTCAGTTGTCATATTGACTACCTTGGCAGAATGAGTATAGAGGCAGAGATACGGGACGGCAACAGAAAGCAGATAAAGCGCGCGCTGCTGCTGAGGGAAATGACGAAGATATGCGGCAGAAGCTTTGATACTCCTGCTGTGACCGCTGCATTCGGAAGGTGCAGGATAGCGATGAGTGAGCGCGCCGGTTTTGATGTAGAGATAGCCGCAAGTCAGCATATATGCGGCGGAGGTACTCTGTGCGGAGACAGCCTGAAATATTTTAACGACGGCACAGGCAGAATGACCGCGATACTCAGCGACGGTATGGGTACCGGCGGACGGGCAGCGGTAGACGGCACTATGACAGTAAGCATAATGTCAAAGCTGATAAAAGCAGGGCTGGGCTTTGATAGCTCTCTGAAGGTCGTGAACAGCGCGCTGCTTGTGAAGTCGGAGGATGAGTCGCTGGCTACACTGGATATAGCGTGTATAGACCTGTATACGGGCGAAGCGGAGTTTATGAAGGCAGGGGCAGCGCTTACATTCATAAAAAAGGACGGGGATATGTACCGTGTGGAGACTCCGTCACTTCCTCTGGGAATACTGCCCGAGGTTGGCTTTAGTCACACTGCCGATACTCTGAAAAGCGGCGATATAATAGTTATGGTATCGGACGGCGCTATAAACGACGGCGAGGACTGGATAGAAAAAATAATATTTGACTGGCAGGAAAAGAGTATGCAGGAGCTTTCGGATCTTATCAATGACGAGGCGTGCCGCCGTCGGTGCGACGGTCATGACGATGATATAACGGTGATAGCAATGCGGCTGAAGGCTGCATAAGCACGGAGGTAAATATGAAAGCAAAAGAAAAAACCAAAGGCATCAGGGTGATAAAATATATATTGTTTTTTGCAGTGACGGCGATAATTTGCTTTTTGTCGGCTCTGATGGGGTACGGTACAGCGGCAAAGCACTCCGGGACAATAATAGATAAGTATAACTCGGAGGTCAGCAACATTACAGGCAGAATAAACAATATTGAAAGCACCGTATTGGATGAAACGTCGAAATTGAGCGGTAATAGGCAAAAGTGATTGAAAAAACAATTCGGATACAATATACTTTTACTGTAGATATGAGAGTGAAAAGAACGGAGGTGAAGAAATGTCTAAATATGTATGTGATCTGTGCGGTTATGAATATGATCCCGCAGTAGGAGATCCCGATAATGGGATCGCTCCCGGTACTCCCTTTGAGGAGCTTCCCGAGGATTGGGTTTGTCCTCTGTGTGCTGCCGGAAAGGACGAATTTTCCGAGGCTTGAAGAGAAAAACAAAGATCCGCAGGCGTGTAGTTATACCACCTGCGGATATTTTATTTTTTGTCATTTGTTTTTTATTCTGTTTTACGGATATATAAAGCAGAACAGAGAAATTATTTTGCCTTCACTTAAAGGCAGCACGAGCGGCGCCTTTTGCGCCGTGACGCGGACGGTACCGTACAATAAACCCAGCTCGACCGCGTGCCAATAAGGTAGGCGGTAACATCAACTACAGTGCGCGATTTGACTGCGCAGGCGCTGCGCTGAGGCGGGCGTCACCGCTTTCGAGGGCTGCGATACCGGTGCGCGCCATTTCGATTATGCCGTATTTGTTAAGCTCATCTACAAGCGTGTCTATCTCTGAGGGAGTACCGGAGGCGCGGAAGGTCAGGGTGTTTTCACCAATGTTGACGAGGGACGCGTGAAAGGACGAGGTAAGGGATATTATCTCGTTGTGCGTGTCTACGTCAGACTTCGCTACCTTTATAATTATAAGCTCGCTCGCTACCATATGGTTTTCGGGCAGTACCTGGGCTTTTTTGACGTCAACTATCTTCATCATCTGGTTGATGAACTGGGATACCTGATTGTCGTCGCCGTTTATTCTGATCGTCATTCTGGAATAGCCGTCTACTCCGGCAGGACTTACGGTAAGGCTGTCTATGTTGAAGCCTCGGCGCGAAATAAGACTTGTTACCCTGAGAAGTACGCCGGGGTGATTTCGTACAAAAAGTGCTATTATCTGCTTGTTGTCCATCTTTATCACTCCATTTCCGTTATCATATCGTCTACTGTCTTGCCCGGGGGTATCATCGGCAGAACATTCTCGTCGGGATTTATCAGACAGTCTATAACTACCGGCTCGCCGCACTCAAAGGCAGCCTTTATAACAGACTCGGCTTCGCCGTCGTTGTGAATACGCATACCCTTTACACCGAACGCCTCGGCAAGCTTTACAAAGTCTGTTTTTCTGTGGGGATCGGTCTGAGAAAATCTGCTGCCGTAGAACAGCTTTTGCCACTGACGAACCATTCCGAGAACGGTGTTGTTCATAACTATTATTACTATAGGCAGTGAATAGGAGCGAACAGTCGCAAGCTCGTTAAGATTCATATGGAAGCTGCCGTCACCGCTGAAGAGAACTACCTTTTTGTCGGGGAACGCTATCTTTGCGCCGATAGCTGCGCCCATACCGTAGCCCATAGTACCCAGTCCGCCCGAGGTACACCAGGTGCGCGGATTTTCAAACTTGTACTTCTGCGATACCCACATCTGGTGCTGTCCGACATCTGTTACCACAATGTCCTCTGCACTCATATACTTTTGTACCGTTTCTATAACGTGGTACGGGTGAGCATAGCTGTCGCTGTCAGGAGTCTGTGATACCTCTGAGTTTTTGCCCCATTCCTGTACCTGTGCCACCCACGCATCGTGCGTAGCAGCCTCTGACTCATCGGTAAGCTTTCTGAGGGTATCCTTCAGGTCGCCGATCAGTGCATAGTCTATCTGTACGTTTTTGTTTATCTCTGCCTTGTCTATATCAAGCTGTATGATAGTAGCCGATTTTCCGAACTTGTCGCGGTCGCCGGCAACTCTGTCCGAGAACCTCGCTCCGCAGGCTATTATCAGATCGGCGTTGTCTATTGCCTTTCCTGTTTCATAGCCGCCGTGCATACCGATGGTACCGGTAAAGAGTCTGTGAGAAGCAGGGAATCCGCCGAGTCCCATTACAGATGATGCGACCGGACAGTCTATCTTCTCAGCAAACTCAAGCAGCTGTTTTTCTGCGTCAGAGCTTACTACACCGCCGCCCATATATATTACCGGGCGCTTTGAGTTTTTGATAGCAGCCGCAGCGCTTTTGAACTCTTCATCTGTAGATTCCAAAGGCATAACCGGTGCTTCGGGTATAGCCGGCTCGAAATCATACACTGCCGAAGTAACGTCCTTTGTTATATCTATAAGAACAGGACCCTTTCTGCCGGACATAGCGATCCTAAAAGCCTTTCTTATTACAGGCGCAAGCTGACGGACATGCTTTACTATAAAGTTGTGCTTGGTTATGGGCATAGTAATGCCGCAGATGTCTACCTCCTGAAAGCTGTCGCGTGCAAGCAGGTCGTTTGAAACATTTCCCGTTATTGCGACTACCGGGATCGAGTCCATCATAGCAGTAGCAAGACCCGTAACAAGATTGGTAGCGCCGGGTCCTGACGTAGCTATCACAACGCCGCATTTACCGGTAACTCTTGCATATCCGTCTGCTGCGTGGGAGGCTCCCTGCTCGTGAGAGGAGAGTATATGGGTTATCTTGTCGCTGTATTTATACAGTGCGTCATAAATATTAAGTACTGCGCCGCCCGGATAGCCGAAAACAGTATCGACCTTTTGCTCTATCAGGCACTCCGCAATAATTTCAGAGCCGTTTAATTTCATTTTGTTTTTACCTCCGGTTATTTGTATTTAGAAGTCTTGCCTTAGTTCAGCTTACAGCCGCAGTTAAGGCAGAATTTACTTGATATATCGTTCTTTGTTCCGCACTGCGGGCAGAATGTATGCTGCGTCTTTATAGCTTCCGTCAGCCGCGTGCCGCATATCGCGCAGAACTTGCTGCCGTTATCGTTATCTGCTCCGCAGCCCGGGCATTTGATTTTTGAGGAGCTTACAGCCGTCGTCTCGGGCTTGGTTTCCTCAATTATAGGCTGGGACTCGGGCTTGGTTTCCTCAATTATAGGCTGAGGCTCGGGCTTGGTCTCCTCAATTATAGGCTGAGGCTCGGGCTTGGTCTCCTCAATTATAGGCTGAGGCTCGGGCTTGG
>JAHKXX010000104.1 GCA_020627425.1 bacterium | reverse complement strand
GACCGGGACTGACATGCAGATTAAAGTTCTTTATCAGATCCTTGCCCTTATTATAGGAAAAGCTTATATTTTCTATGTCAATTATACCCTTGCAGCTATTCATAGAAATGGCGCGGTCGCTGTCCGGTGTCTGGTCGCTCTCGTCGAGCAGCGAGAATATACGTCCTGCTCCTGCGAGGGCGCTTTGTATCTGCGGGACAACTCCCGTTACCTCGTTAAAGGGCTTTGTGTACTGGCTAGCATAGGTGATGAACGCCGATATCTGTCCTATCGTCATACTGCCGTTTATAGCGCTTACAGCACCCGTTATACATACGGCGGCGGTAACAAGCCCGTTTACAAAGCGTGTGCTCGGGTTTGCAAAAGATGAGTAGAACTGCGACTTCTGTCCGCACACCCTCAGCTCCTCGTTTATTATTTCAAAGTCCTGCTCGGCTCTGCTTTCAAAGGCAAAGGCGCATACCGTTTTCTGGTTCCCGACATATTCCTCTATAAAGGAGCTTATCTCTCCCTGGGTCGTTGCCTGCCTGCGGAACATCTTCTGTGATATTGTGGTGATAAATGCAGCGACAAACATCGACAGCGGAGTGATAATAACCACAACAAGGGCTATCAGCGCATTTGTAAAGAGCATAAAGCCTAAAGTACAGAGGATCATAACTATTCCCGAAAAAAGCTGTGTAATGCCCTGTATCAGTCCGTCGCCGCACGCGTCGGCGTCGTTTATCATACGGCTGATAAGGTCGCCGTGAGGGTGGGAGTCGATAAACCGCAGGGGGGTGGAGTTGAATTTCCGGAAAACAGCCCTTCTCATATCACGCACGGTAAAGTAACCCACAGAGTTTACAAACATACCCATAAGCCACTGGAAAACAGCGCTCATAAGAGCAGACATAAATATCAGTGCTATGATAAATATAACCCCGTCAAGGTCTACTCGCCCTGCGTCTACCATCCTGTCTATAGCCTGACCCGTCAGCACCGGAACAAGAAGGTTCAGTATTACATAGAGAACAGCCGTTATCATAGCAAATATAAGCTGTTTTTTGTAGGGAGAAGTTAGCCTTAGCAGCCGTCGGAGATTACTCGGTGATTTTTTCATCATGCGTTCACCTCCTCGTCCTTTAGCTGCGACAGGCATATCTCTTTGTATACACTACAACTTTTCAGCAGCTCTTTGTGAGTGCCGCAGCCTACAAGCTCGCCCTTGTCAAGCACCAGTATCTTGTCGCAGTAGCGCACAGTCCCGACTCTCTGCGATACGTTTATCACGGTAGTGTCTGTGCAGTATTCTTCCAGTGCTTGTCTGAGAGCGGCGTCCGTAGCAAAGTCCAGAGCGCTGGCGCTGTCGTCGAGGATAAGTATATCCGGAGAGCCTATGACAGCCCTTGCTATACAGAGCCGCTGTCTCTGCCCTCCCGAAAGGTTCTTGCCGCCCTGGGAAATATAGGTGTCGGTTTTATCCGGCAGCTTTTGTACAAACTCATAGGACTGTGATATTTTCAGAGCGCGCTCCATATCCTTACTGTCTGCGTGCTCCAGTCCCCAGCGAAGGTTGTCGGCGATAGTACCCTTAAACAGTACGGCTTCCTGAGGCACCAGCCCCATATTGCGCCGAAGCTGTGAAAAGGAGTAGTCGCGCACGTTTCTGCCCCTTAGGAACACTTCGCCCTCGCTTACGTCATAAAAGCGCGGAATGAGATTTATAAGTGTTGTCTTTCCCGAGCCAGTACCGCCGATTATGCCGACGGTCTGATTTTTTTCTATTGTAAAGCTAATGTTTTTAAGCGACATTCCTCCGCCCCCGTAGCCGAAATGTACGTTTTTAAATTCAATTACAGGTGCGTTTTCGTCGGTGTCTATGTCCTCTGTCGTGTATTCTACAACAGAGGGCTTTGTGTCGAATACCTCGTTGACTCTTGCGGCGCTGGCGAATGCCTTTGTAAATATGACTACAAGATTTGAGATTACTATCATAGCAAGCAGTATCTGGGTCATATAATTGACAAGGGCGATTATCTCTCCGGTCATAAGTCTGCCGCTGTCAACATTTACAGCGCCGAACCATACTATTGCGATGATGGCGCACTGCGCTATAACATAGGTAAGAGGCCCCAAAAGCGAGGATATTTTGCCGACCGTTACGGCAGAATGAGCAAGCTCTTCGTTTTTGCTGTCAAAGCGCGCTATATCCTCCTGCTGCTTTGAAAAAGCCCTGACCACCCTGCTGCCGGAAAGGTTTTCTCTGGTTATAAGAGAAACTCCGTCAAGCCTTGACTGTATCTGTTTAAAGAAGGGTACGGATCTGACCATTATTATATACAGCACAAGCGCTATAAGAGGTGAGACTATAAAGAATATGACTGCCATCTGTAAGTCTATAAAAGCGGACATTATCAGCGCGCCTATAACGAGGAAGGGCGCTCTTATCACAAGACGTATCAGCATAGCCACCGCAAGCTGCAACTGGTTTATGTCGTTTGTCATTCTTGTTATAAGCGACGGAGTTGTAAGCTTGTCTATGTCGCTGTGAGAAAGTGTGTTGATATGCCTCAGCATAGCGTTTCTGA
Source organism: bacterium (assembly GCA_020627425.1). Taxonomy (GTDB): domain Bacteria; phylum Bacillota; class Clostridia; order Oscillospirales; family Acutalibacteraceae; genus UBA1213. Next base: position 1,141 of record JAHKXX010000104.1, on the reverse strand, counting down.
CCTTTGTACCGAAGCCCTGAGAGGCTATAGACGCGCTTTTCTGACAGACAAGCGCAAACCCCAGACCAAGGGCGCCGAGCAGCACCATAAGACCTCCTCTTTGCAGGACATAGCCGAGGTCGCTATTCTTTACGCCGTTATCTATTATATCTGCTGTGATCAGCGGTATAAGCAGCTCGAACACAGCCTCTATGAGCTTACACAGGGGACCTATTATAAGCTGTAGCCGATAATCCTTTAAAAATCTTCTCAGCCTGAACAATTCGTCACTTCCGTTCATCTTTTGATTATTCTAATTATAAACAATAAAAAACTCAAGTCAAGTGTTTTTAAGAAATAACAAAGGAGGGGTGTTTTTGAAAAAGGGACTGTTTATAAAAAACGGTATGATAATGTCCGCGTCGTCTCTGATAATACGGGCGCTGTCCCTGTTCTCGGGTGTATATCTCTCCGGCAGGATAGGGACAGAAGGGCTTGGACTCTATAGCCTGATAGTCAGTGTCTATCTGTTTTTTGCTTCTGTCATCTCTTCGGGTGCTACCCTTGTCTGTACAAGGCTTACTTCTGAATATATCTCCTCCGGAAACAATGCCCGTGCAAGGTACTCGGCGACTCGGTGTATAATATTTACTATGCTTTTTTCGGGTACGGCGTCTGTGCTGTGCTTTGTTTTCGGTGATAATATAGCCTCGGGCTTTCTTGGGGATATGCGCTGTGCTTCTCCTATAAAGATACTGTCCTTTTCTCTGCCGTTTCTTGCGTTTTCGTCCTGTATACGCGGATACTTCACCGCAAAACGGCAGAGCATACAGAGCTGCAGTGAGCAGATACTGGAAATGATAACGGAGATCGGCGTGTTTGTCCTGCTGTTTGAAACAGCAAAGCCCTCTACCTTGGAAACGGGCTGTATATGCATTGTAACGGGTACTCTTTTTGCGGAGATCATCTCGTTTATTTATATGCTGCTGCTGTTCTTGCCGGATATAAGGAGGCTGTCCCGAAACTCGGAAAAAACCCCGGGGCTTTTTTCTGCATCTATGAGAATAGCCCTGCCAGCGTCCGGAAACGCTATGCTTCGCACGGGGCTTTCGGCTGTAGAGAACGTGCTTATCCCGTCGGGACTCTCTGCCTTCGGAGCAGG
>JAHKXX010000103.1 GCA_020627425.1 bacterium | reverse complement strand
GTTTGGCCTTCGCCCACGATCGTGACCACGCCCGTGCTTGCGTTGACGGTGGCAACTGCCGGGTTACCGGAAGAATAGCTCACTGTGCCGTCGCCGTTCTTGGAAAGATAGTTTGTAAAATCCGCGTCACCGACGAGTTTTTCAACACTATTATGGTAATAGTCATAGTCAAAGCGGTCGGCAAGGGCTTTGTTCACTACAACCTCAGCCGTATCGCTGGCTACACTCGCCGTTTGGCCGTTGTCCCTACGGGTCGCGGTGACGACGCAGTAATAGTAATACGTTCCGGGAGGCGTGTCGTGGTCATAAATGTAGCAGTAATCGTGGTCGCCGGCATTTGTCAGCGTTCCGCCGGTGTTGCTGTCAACGGTGTTGCGATACCACTGATATCTCAGGGTGTGACCCTCCGGCGCGGCCGCCGAGATAGTTACTTCGTTTCCCAATTCCTTGTAGGTCATGGTAAGTCCCACCGGTTGTTTGGTGATGGTGGGAGCGGTCGCGGGAATCCCCTCCGTGTCCGGGAGCGTGACATCTACATTTCCCGTGACGGAACCGGAAACGGTGATCTGCGTGTCGCTTGTTCTTGCTACCGTGATACCGTTCTCGGTCTTGTAAAGTTCACTCGTTTCAGGGAACAAAAAACCGCCGTGCGCGTTGAATATGACGGTGTTTATAGAGCCGCATATGCCGCGCTGGGTTACATTTTCCTGAGAATCCGGAGATGAATGCGCCGCACCGGTCATCGTGACCGTATAAAGGAACGCATTGTGCTCGGGATCATAGGGCGCCTTTGACAGATCGAGCTGGAAAGCAGGGCGGACGCCTTGCTCTGTGTCGGCCCACACACCGTAATAATAGGTTTTTCCGTTGCTAACGTATGAATCTTTGACGTCAAAGACTCCGGCGGCCTCACCAATGGCAGAGCTCCCCGGGCATACAAAACTTACCATCTGGTGATACGTATCTGTTGTACGCAGCCACCACGTCCAGTTGCTGTCTTCATCGATCACCGATATGGGCAGCGCTTTTGCCTCCGGAGTACTTAACAGGTAGAGCTTTGCTCCGGTAACGCCCTCGTCCGTCAGATTGACGCTGCGCATATAATACGCCTCTCTCTCGAACAGACCGCCGGGCTGAGTCCAACTGTCCAACAGGCTCTTGACGATGGAATGTGCATAGCCATGCTGCTCAGGATGGAGAACATAATTACTCGTGTCTCCATTATCGAACTGTGAATAAGCGAGATTTTTGGTCGGGAGCAGGGTGACGTAACCGCTGTTATACCCGCTCGAGTGATCCTCGATGACGGTGTATTCGCGGTTGAAGAACCACACCTTGCTGTACAGAAGACCGTTTATCGTCGCGTTTGCTGTGATCGGCACGATAGTGAACAGGCTGACAACCATCAGCAGGGAAAGCAGCAGGCTGACAGGTCTTTTGACTTTTTTGATCATTAATATTACCTCCTTTATGTAAAATGATAAGTTGAACATTAAAGACTATGTATCACCTCATTTCATAACCCCTTTACAGAAACAAAAGCGCACCCCAAGGGATACACCTATCCCGTGGAGTACGCTTCAATATCTCTGATCTGAAAAAGGGCCAAAAAGGGCGCAGCTATGCTTTGCTTGCTTGCTTGCTTGCTTGCTTGCTTGCTAAATCGTGCAGCATAAACATAACCTTGTCAATCCCTTTGAAATAAATTTTTTGTAAATTCCTGTAAGTGCGGAATTACAAAATATATTACTATATTACCACAAATATTACCCAAGTGCAAGAGGATTTGTAGAAAAAGACGAGAAAAAGCTGTAGAATAAGACGAGAAAAAGTTGTAGAATAAGACGAGAAAAAGTGTAGAATAAGACGAGAAAAAGCTGTGAAATAGCCATAACAACATCGTAAATGTCGTTATCATACAATTCGTTTTTTTACAGAACAGCTGCTCAGAGTGATATTACGGGAGAAAAGAAAGCAGTAATGATCGCCACCGGAGCTTTCTTTGGCGGCGAAAGTAACGATCCCCATGTTGGACAGATGAAACAGAAAATAAGCGCAAACAATACCCTCTTTCCCGATAACTGTTCCATTCAAGACTGTAAAGCCACCTGTGCCGGCAGTGGCACGAATGTTGCTCCGATCAGTTATTTTTCAAAGATATATTAATGTCTGTCCAATAATTCGCTTTTTATGGTAATGACAATTATTATCAAGAGTGTTACAATATGTATGAGGTGATGATCTATGGATATTGTAAAAACAGGAGAGTTCATTGCAAAATTAAGAAAAGAAAAGGGCTTAACACAAGAACAGTTTGGAGATAAGATGGGTGTGACAAATAAAACAGTATCTCGTTGGGAAACAGGAAAATATCTTCCACCCGCTGATGTTCTTCTCTTAATGAGTGAGTTATTTGATGTAAGCATCAATGAACTGCTTACAGGGCAAAGATTGACAGATAAGGAATACAAACAAACTGCTGAAAAAAATCTGACAGAAGTAATCAGAAGCAGTAGTTTCACCATTAAGGATGAAATTAATTTCTTTAAGAAAAAATGGTTGAAAGACCACATTTTTTATTTAATTCTGATAGGAATATGTATTTTGGGAGTATTGGTTGCCGGTATTATTTTTCAAAATCCAATTCTTTGCTCAGTTTCTGTTATTCTATTGCTTTTGGGACACATGTGGCGAAATAATTCAATGATGGCTTATGTAGAGAAGCATGTATACGATAAATAGGTATTATATCTAATAAAATATTTGACTTACATAACAATATTAAAGGACTGTAGAACAGAGCAGTCCTTTTTGCGTCCTCTCAAAGTTCCACAACCGGACAGCCCTTGCTGCGAAGGTAGTAGATCTCGTCCTCGGCAGCGATGCGAACGGTTGACATATCATACTTCTTGAAGTGTTCCTCTGCCTGTTCTTCTCTGTCGCACAGAGCAAGAGCTGTGCGGTAATTACCATTTTCGTCCTTGTAATCTGCAAGATACCAATTTTTCCCACAGTTCTTCCACCCGAACCATAAGAACGTCCAATAGTAACAATCATTTGAGTTGTAGGAACGTTTGCAGGCTGTGAAAACTTTTCAACAGATGTTTGCTACACATCTTCAATTTTCTCTTCTGCATCTTTAATTTTTTTCCAATATGGAATAAACAAAATAATTGCGACCATCATTTCAATATAGTCCGTAATAAATGTAGCCCATGGAATACCATTCACTCCCAGAAGACTGTTCATTAAGTACATAAGAATTACATCAACGATTCCTCGTTTTACAATGGATAAAATGGTTGGCTGCATCTTCTGCCCTGTTGCCTGAAAAATTGTTATAACCAATGTAGTAATGGATATTGCAGTACAACTGGTACAAATAATTCTTAAAAAGCGCTGTGAATAGTCAATGGTCTCGGTATCATTTATAAAGAATCGTGATATCGGAACTGCAAATACAAATAGCATAACTGTACAGAAAAACGCAACTATCATGCTATACTTAAATGCAGTTTTTAATACTTCTCTCAATCTCTTGTAATTCTTAGAAGCATAAGTATATCCGACCAATGGCAATATACCTTGTGTCATTCCGTTTGAATACCAAATGTAATCATATCCAATTTTTTAGCAATTCCCATACCAGCCACTGCCTGATTGGAATAAGCCACTACAAGTTTATTTGCTGTCCAGCTTGAAAGAATGCCAAGAGTTATCATCAATAAACTCGGAAGACCGACTGACAAAATCTCTGTCGGAATTTTATACTTAAATGTATAATACTTCGGTGAAAATGTGATGGCTGTTGTTTTTCTCTTTTTGTAAAGTAAAATAATAAAATAAAGGGTAGCAACTGTGTTTGATAACATTGTAGCAATCGCTGCACCTGCAAGTTCCGTATTTAACCCAAAAATAAATACAGGGTCTAAAATACAGTTCAAAATACCACCAAGTGCCATTCCAACACTTGCCTGTTTAGAATATCCTTCGGAACGAACAAGATGCCCAAGACAGGCATTTAAAACTGTAGGCACACCGCCTATTGTGATTGTCCAGAAAATGTAATCATTACAATAGGAATATGTATTACTATCAGCACCAAGTATCGGATAAATGACGGATTGACAAGCAAACATTATTATACCGTACAAAAGTGCAATAACAGTTGCCGACCATATACTAAAAGATGCACAATGCTTTGCTTTCTTCTTATCTCCCAGTCCAAGACTTCTTGAAATAAGACTGGAACCACCAATACCAAACAGATTTGCAATACCTGTTAATAATACGAATGGTGGCATAGCAAGAGTTGCAGCAGCCACCTGATTTGGGTCTCCCAACTGCCCAATAAAAAATGTGTCCGCTACATTGTATAATACAAATATAATTTGACTGATGATAGTTGGAACAACCAATGATATGACCGCTTTTGGTACAGGTGTTTTTTCAAAAAGTTCTGTATTATCTGATTTCATGTAACTATACCTCCCAATTCTCTCTGGCAGTATTGGCATTATCCAATGCCTTCTGCAATAAACGATTAAACTCTGCTTGCTCTTCTTCTGTCATTCCCTGTAACAGAATTGTCTCTGTTTCTACCGCTTTTTTCTTAAGTATAGTTTCCAGTTTTAATCCTTTTTCTGTTGGGGAAATAATACTTTTTCTGCTGTCTTTTTCCGATGTCCTTCGTTCAATCAGTCCTTTGCTTTCTAATCGCTTGATAATGCCCGCTACCGTAGACTGCGATAACTGCAAACTATCCATCACATCCATCGCAGTTAATTCATTTTCTTCATAATTCTTCAAAATATATTTTATTGCTTCACTCTGTGCTGCTGTAAGTCCCATAAACTGGCTTTTTTGATTTCTAAGCCATGTTACGGCATTTCCTAACTGCACAACTCTTGTAGCTGTTTGAAATTGTGATTTTTGAATCATAATTAACCTCCGCATAAATAAATCGAGTGCGATATATCGCACTCGATTTATTTTAACACTCATCAACTCTTTTGTCAATACAATTAATAGTTAAACAAACAGAGCTTCCACAAATACGGTTTCACGATTTGCGCCATAGCGTTGCAAGTAATTTACTAAACAAAGGATTCACTACTGTTCAAGTTGCAGAATGGTTAGGTCATAGCAGCTCTACGACCACGTTAAAGTTTTATGCGCATATTGATAAAACATCAAAAATGACTATTGCCAAAAGCCTTCAAGCAAGCTAAATTTGCTGGTTTATGGGAAGAAAGAGAAAATGATAGTAAACACCAAACGAACACCGCTTGAAGCACTAAATGGTGGAAAATTGGTGGAACTATTCCAAAACTATTATTTCTTACTTGAAAAGAAAAAAAGAAAATCCTCAGAAATGGCTTATTAAAGCCGTTTCTGAGGAGTGGATTTGGCAGGGGCAGAAGGACTTGAACCCTCGGCACGCGGTTTTGGAGACCGCTGCTCTACCAACTGAGCTATACCCCTGTGTATTATTATAATCAAACCTATGTTTGTTAATCTGCAAGAACTATAATACCACATTTAATATACAAATGTCAAGGTTTTTATAAAAATAACCTCCGCAGTTTACGAAAAAATGCGCGCTTGATCTCGCAGCTGTATAACGTTATAAATAAAAGCAAGATATATAGAGCTTAAAAAATTTCTTCCTAAATTTTTATTTTACATCTTTACTTTATTCTCGGCGTGTATTATAATTAGTAAAACGTTTCGAGAGAAAAACAATAACCATTTGCTCTGATGTAGGTTTATAAAATAAATTGTTTTTTAAAACTAAGAAAATGAAAAATAATAATGAATTTGAAATGAAAAAGGAGAAAGCCGGGAGTGACTAAGGAGAAGGGACTGCATGACGGTCATCGTAAAAGATTGAGAGAACGATTTGTGCAGGAGGGACTCTCCAAGTTCTGTGACCATCAGATTGTGGAATTGATACTGTTTTATGCAATTCCCAGAAAGGATACAAACGAAATTGCTCATAGATTACTGAACAGATTTGGTTCGATCTCCGCTATGTTTGACGCTCCTATTGAATCCTTGCAGGAATGTGGGATAACCTATAACGCTGCAGTTCTTTTGAAGCTTTTCCCCAAGGCGTTTTCAGTTTACAGCATTGATCAATATAAGCAAAATATCAATACGTCCGACGAGGATGATATAGAAAGGCTGATAAAGCCTTATTTTATCGGTCAAAATGAAGAACAGGTACTGCTTGCCTTGTTCAATCCAAAGGGAAAACTGATATTATGTGATATAATCAGCAAGGGTACCGTTACCGCGTCCGATGTTAATATTTCAAAAATACTGCAATTGAGCGTTCAGCACAAAGCAACCGGAGCTATTATTGCTCATAATCACCCCAGTGGCTCAAATCTGCCGTCTCAGGCGGATCTGAATATGACAAAAAAGCTTGCGCGTTCCCTGAAAGCAGTTGGTGTATTGCTGCTTGATCATTATATAATCGCAGATATGAGATGCAGATCCTTATCAAATTCAGAGGAATATGAAGAGATATTTTTTGGATAACTGCAAAGACTATCAATTCAATTTCGATTTCATTTTTCATTTCAATTTTCATTTCAATTCAACATAAATTTTCGTTTTGAGATATGCTGTTGATAATTCGACAAAATTCAATTTCATTTTTAAAATATCAAGACAAAGCCGAAAGTAATCCTTGCTTTCGGCTTTGTCTTTTTTTATTGCAGCAGTTAATTTGAATAAAAAGTAAAACCGACAAGAATGCGCGAATTGACAACACAGGCACTGCGCCGCGTGTTGGGTGCAGCGTCACGCTGCCGCGAATTGACAGCGCAGGCACTGCGCCGCGTGTTGGGTGCAGCGTCACGCTGCCGCGAATTGACAGCGCAGGCACTGCGCCGCGTGTTGGGTGTAGCGTCACGCTGCCGCGAATCGACAGCGCAGGCAATGCGCCGGGAATAATTTTGGGGGAGGGGGAGTATAGATATAAAAAGCAGTGAAGGGAAAAGTGATATGTGTAAGGGAACAGAAAGCTTCAATAATGCAACGGAAATAATATGTGACGGGCTCAGGGAGAGTATACAAAGGATACCCGACGGTAAAAAGAGAACGGTTCAGGAGGTAAGACTTCGTACGGGTAAGCCGGTCGCATTTTCAGACGGGAGAGATGTATATTTCACCGATAAAAACGGAAGTATATGCTACTCTCCAAGCGAAAGGACGATATGCGCTACTCAAAAGAATATCTATGATACCTATAGACGTCTTTGCTCCTATTCCGTATATACTCATCGTGATGAAATAAAAAACGGGTATATCACAGTTCGCGGAGGTCATAGGGTGGGACTGTGCGGTACGGCAAAGAATGAGAACGGTATTATAAGCGCTGTAGATCATATCTCCTCACTTAATATCAGAATAGCTCGCCAGATAATCGGCGCGGCAGACGGACTTATATCAAAAATAGCCCCGATAGACGGAGGAGTGCTTATCGCCGGTAAACCCTCTGACGGAAAAACCACTTTGCTCAGAGACCTTGCAAGAAGCGTTTCTATCGGGCGCGGATGTAAGATGATGCGTATATCTCTTATAGACGAAAGGGGTGAGCTTTCGGGGACATATTCCGGTATTGCCGGGTGCGACGTGGGACTTTGTGATGTGTTTAACGGCTATTCTAAAAAAGACGGGATCATCAGTGCGCTGAGAAGTATGTCACCAAATGTGATAGCCGTTGATGAGATCGGGGATGATTCGGACGCTGACTCAGTGATAGCAGGACTGAACGCAGGAGTGCTGTTTTTCGCTACGATACATGCAGGCAGTATAGATGAGCTGCTGCGGCGAAGACAATCAAAAAAACTGCTGGATACGGGCGCGTTTAAGTATGCGGTTATACTCAGGAGTCTGAGAACAGAGGAAATAATAACACTGTGAACAGGAGTGAAAATAATATGATCCTAAAAATCTCATTTTCGGTACTTACAGTTATACTCGGAACCTTGACAGGAGTGTATTTTTCGCGTCTTGTGGAAAACAGGCTGCTGCTGCTTCGTGAATACTTATACTATCTTACTCAGTGCCGCAGTGCGATAGGCTATGCTCTTTGCGGTATAGAGGAACTGCTTTCTCTTGACTCCGGCAAGCGGATAGGAGAAATACAGTCGGAGACTCTGCAACTTATAAAAAATAATGTTTCTCCGGATATTGCCTGGGGTATGGCTGTTGACAGCGTCAGACCCCGATACAGACTGAGGGGCGAGGACTATTCTTTGCTGAGGTCTTTTATGTCTGACTTCGGCATATCCGATAGAGACGGCGAGATCAAAAAAATCGCTTTAAAGCAGGATATGCTGAGACAAAGACTGGAGACTCTGGAAAGAGAAGCCGCGGATAAAAAGAAAATATACAGAATAACCGGTGCCTTTGCAGGAGTTATAATAGCTGTTACAGTCGTCTGAACCGGAGGAAGGATATGAATGTAGACCTTATTTTTAAAATAGCGGCAATAGGAATAATCGTGTCTGTGCTGAGCCTTGTACTCTCGCGTTCGGGACGGGAGGAGCAGGCGATGATGACGACCCTTGCCGGTCTGATCGTGGTGCTGCTGATACTTGTAAAACAGATAGCAGAGCTGTTCACCACAATAGAGTCACTTTTCGGATTTTGAACGATATACCTTTTGTTCTGGGTGCGGCGATCTGCGGAGCCGTCTGCGCGGTGTCGCTGAAAAAATACTCTCCCGAAATATCTATGCTTGTCGCCATAGGTGCAGGCATAATAATACTTGTAAAGGCGGCAGACGGAATAGGCTCTGTCATAGAGACTGTAAATGACTTTACAAGCAGCGCAAAAATCAACACGGAATATGTTTCAATACTCCTGAAGGCTGTAGGCATAGGTATTCTGTGCCAGCTTGTGTCGGATATATGCCGGGACTCGGGTCAGTCGTCTATTGCCTCAAGGGTAGAGCTTGCATGTACGGCAGCGATCATAATAAACGCTATGCCTATGTTTATAGGTATACTGAACGCTGCGCTCGGCCTGATCTCAAAATAGCTCTCAAAATAAAAAGGAAGGGATAACGATCAAAAGAATCCTGATATTTTTTATTATATTTGCTGTCGTTCTTTTTTGCCCGTATACGGTATATGCCGTACAGGATAATGAGAGCGAAGTAGAAAAGGAACAGCTCTCACTATCGGGTGCCGAGGAAATATACGATTCACTGCCCGACAGAACAAAGGAAAGATTGTCGGAAATAGGTATAGATTCGTTTAATTACAGAGATCTGACTAATTTTAATTTTTCCCTGTTTTTTTCCGATACAATGTCGGTAATATCGGAGCAGTCAAAAACACCGCTCGGAAGCCTTGCGGTATGTATAGGTATTCTTTTGCTGTGCTCCCTGTGTGAGGGATTTTTTTCGGGGATAAGCCCGGGGAAGCTCTCTCTTGCTCTGAGTACGGTCGGAGTAGCCTGCTTCAGCCTTACTATAGCCGCACCGATATGTACGGCAGTAGAGGAGGCTTCACGGGTGCTGAGTGATGTGTCGGGATTTATGACGGTGTTTGTGCCTGTACTGTCCGGGCTGCTTATCAGCAGCGGCAGCAACCTGACGTCAGAGGGCTACTATACTGCTATGATGACCTTCAGTCAGGTGGTGTCTCTGCTCTCGGGCAAGGTGATAACGCCGTTTGTGAACGCATATATCGCACTGTCCATAACCTCGTCGCTGTCCCCGGGGAAAAACCTCAAGGGTCTGTGCGATATGGCATACAGCCTTGCAAAGTGGCTTATAACCTTCTCTATGTCGGTCTTTGTGACGGTGCTGTCGCTTCAGTCGGTGATTAGCTCGTCGCTAGATAATGTAAGCCGCCGCGCACTGCGCTTTGCGGTGGGTTCCTTTGTACCGGTTGTCGGCGGAGTTCTCGGGGAGACTATCACAGCCTTCAGCGGCAGTCTGGAGCTGCTGCGCTCCGGCGCAGGAGTATTCGTTATAATAGCGTCGTCCGTTATATTCCTGCCGGTTATCAGCAGTACGGTCATGTGGCAGATAACGTTGTTTATACTGTCGTCCGTGTCGGAGCTTTTCGGGACGGTGCAGCTGACTGCATTTATTAAAGCACTGTCACGCGGCATAGCTATACTGACAGGGCTGCTGCTGTGTATAGCGGTAATACTTATGATCTCTACAGCCCTGATACTTCTTGTCGGAAGGAAAGGATGAAAATGACTTGGAATATATATCGGCATATGCAGGTTCACTTTGTGTCGGCAGTGTGATCTGTGCCGTACTCGAGCTGATAGTGTCAGGTACAAAGCTCCAAAAAACGGTCAGGCTTGTTATCGGAGCGTTTTTGCTGTGTATTGTGATAGGTCCGTTTTTATCCTGCGATATAGGGAATATAGGGGACGCTATAGAGATCCCGGAGCAGAGTGATTTTTCCGGGGCAATACTTCAAAGCGAAAAGACCATACTGGAAAAGGAGCTGTCCGGGCTGATAGTCAGTACACTGAAAAGCGAGGGTATCACACCGGGGGAGGTCAATGTTACTATGGATATTGATGAGGACAACAGCATATCATTAATAAGGGCGAAAATTATTCTGTCGCGTGACGATATGTTCAAATGCAACAGAGTAAGATCGGTTATGCGTGAAAAGCTTGGTATTGAGTCAGAGGTAAGAGCCGAAAGGTAAGCCTGAAAGGAAGGACTATGAATAATTCCGATAAAAAGGACGGGATCACTTCTCTTTTGGAGAAAATAAAAAAGGGCGACAATATGCTGAAGCTTATTGTCGCGATAGGTCTGCTTGCCGTGGGGGTGCTGTTTCTATCCTCTGTTTTACCGGGCAGCGCAAAGGATACGGCACAGAGCAGTACGGATGAATCCGCAGTAAACGCGGAGGATTACCGTATGGCGCTCAGTGAGGAGCTTGGCAATATGATCGCGAGTATAGAGGGAGCAGGCAGAACAAAGATAATGCTTACTCTGAAAAACACCGAGATCGAGCTGTACGCCACCGACAACAACACTCAGCAAAAGGAGACCTCGGAAAAACGCGATAACAACGAAAACGCGGACAAACAAAGCAACGAAAAAAAGGAATGTATAATAGTCAGACAAAAGGACGGCTCTGAAAAGGCACTGAGCACCGGCAGGGCGATGCCGCAGGTAAACGGTGTGCTCGTTGTATGTGACGGAGGTGATAACGAGGCTGTATGCTCCGATATAAAAGCCGCAGTCTCGGCAGCTCTGAATATTTCCGAGGCACTTGTATTTGTCACCAAGCTTGCTCCGGCATAGCACCGGTACACAGAAAACCGACAACACACACAGACGTAATTTGTATTCTTATGGTTTAGCGCAGGGGAGGAGTTTTATGAAATTCGGAAAAAGACAGTTGGTAATTGCAGGAATGGTCGTAGCGCTCGGAGCTGCCGTGTACCTTAACTGGCAGTTTTCATCAGGGCAGCCTGTCAGTACGGTTGAATCGTCGTCGCTGTCGAGCACAAAGCAGCTCGGACAGACTACTTATGTGAATACCGATGTGTCTGCTGTAAAAACAACCTCGACACAGCAGTCAAAACAGGAGTCCGAAACAGAACAGTCGTCAAAGACCGTTACTGACCACGATACATTTTTTACTACAGAACGCACCAAGCGCGACAGCGCCCGAAAGCAGGCGCAGGCAGGTCTGGAGAAAATCGTCTCCGATATTAACAGCGACGGCAGCGCAAAGCAAAAAGCCGTGGAAGCTGCACAGGAGCTTGCAGACAATATAAAGGCTGAGTCGGATATAGAAACGGAAATAATATCAAAGGGCTTTAGCGACTGCATTGTCAGTATAAACCAAAGCTCATGCAGCGTAATAGTTCCCAAGGGAAAGCTAAGTGAGGCGCTTGCCATCGCGATAAAGGACTCTGTTAAACGAAACTGCGGTGTTGAGTTTGATAAAATAACGATAAGCGAGGTCTGACCTGCGAAAGCTGTACAGTATCGGGGCTGAAAAACATAGACAAGACCGCCGGGACCTTATGTTTGCGGTGCAGCGATACAAGGAAATAGCAGGAATTATGGCTTTCTAATGCGGGAGTTATCACAAAAAAATATTATGTCAGTCACTAATAGTTACAAAATTGTTGTTTATTAGTGACTGATTATTTTTTTAATTTTGCTGTTTGGTATATTTATTGCACAAAGTTTCAAAAAACACTTGAAAAAATCAAGCTTTGCGTGTATTATATACCTGTACGAAAAAATTACAAAAATGTAACAATGATTTAAATCCGCAAAACGGAGGTAAAAAGTTTTGATAAGACGTAAAATTGCAGCGGCGATAATGAGTATGGCGCTGACCGCGGGCGCGTTTGCTGTTCCCGCAGTTGCTGCCGATGCTGCATCCTTTAACGACATAAACTCATCAAGCGTATTTGTAAAGCAGCAGGAGTCCGATACCTGTACACTTGCATCAAATGTTATGATGCTCAGAAGAACCGCACTGATGCGCGGAGATTCTGACTGGAAGAACATCACCGAGGGAAGCTGCCGTTCGACCCTTTGGTATGCAGACGTAGGAATGTATCACAGCTACAGCTACAAGAATATAAACGTAAACTACGGATATATATCAGGCTCACCGCGCTCACAGCTTATAGAGCTTCTGAAGCAGCACCCGGAGGGAATAGTCGCATATGACTATGATTATCCCCACGCAATACTCCTCACAGATTATACTAACGGCACTTTCTATTGCTCCGATCCTGCGAGAAACACCGCCTCGGGCAGAATGAGTGTTTCCGGAGCGCTTATCAGCATTGACGGAGTAGACAGCTACTGGTACGTCACAAGCCCTGACGTAAAGCTCGGCTCGGACAGCACTATAAAACCGGACTACAAGGTAACTACCGTAAATGAAAAATGGACTGTTACTGCTGATACCGGAGTTAATATGAGAAGCGAGCCTACTACCGCGAGCAGCATTGTCGGCGGAGTCGGCTACAACGTAACGGTGACTGTAACGAAAAAGACGACCAATGACGGCTATACATGGGGCTACACAAGCAACAACGGCAAAAACGGCTGGATAGCTCTGGACTATGCAAAAAAGGCTACAGCAGTGCTGAAAAACAACTCTACCGTAAGCAGCACTTATATAAGCCTCGGACAGACGGTAACTCTGAAGGCAGCGTCAAGCGGCGGCACAGGCTCTAACCAATATGCGTTTTATTATCGCAAGAAGGGCGCCGATACATGGAGCGCTATACGCGACTACAGCACCAACGCCTCTGCAAGCTTTAAGCCCTCAAAGTCCGGCTACTATGATCTTATGATAAAGGTAAAGGACTCCTCGCGCAGCATAGCAAAGAAGTATTTTGATCTTACGGTTGACGCGAAGCTTTACAACAATTCAAGTGTTTCGGCAGAATACACCACCGTAAACACACCCGTCACCATGACGGCAAATTCAAGCGGCGGACTCGGAAATGTTCAGTACGCATATTACTACAAGCGCAGCACCGCGTCGACATGGTCAACTGTAAAGGCATACAGCACAAGTACATCGGTACAGTTCAAGCCCACAGCAGTATGCAGCTATGACCTTATGATAAAGGTAAAGGACGAGGGCGGCACTGTAGAAAAGAAATATTTTACACTTAATTCTTATCATTCCTTCTACAACCGTTCACGCGTTTCTTCGGAAAAGATATATACAGGCGAGTATGTAAAGCTGTACGGAGTGGGAGCAGGCGGTTCTGAGAACTATACATATGCTTACTACTACAAAAAGCCCGGCGAGAGCGAATGGGTATGTGTAAGCGACTTCTGCAAGACCTCCATTATCAAGCTTACTCCCGATGAGGTCGGAGATTATGAGATATGCATAAAGGTAAAGGATGACACCGGAACAGTTCTTGAGAAGTATTTCACGGTAAGCTGTGCAAAGGCTCTTTATAATCAGTCGGTACTCTCGGCAAACACGGTACAGTCCGGCTCCTATCTTTCGCTGAAGGCATTTGCTGTAGGCGGCAGCGAGGAATATACATACGCATACTACAACCGTAAGAGCGGTACAGAAAAATGGACTGTTCTGAAGGATTTCAGTTCTACAAAGTGTCTTGGCATCCGTGCAGGCGAAGCAGGAAAGTATGAGGTCTGCATAAAGGTCAAGGACAGCGACGGAAATATAGAGAAAAAATATCTTACATATACTGTTACGGAATAAAAGCTCCCCGTGTCACACAATGGCACGGGGATAATTTTATTTTGAAATTTTCAATACAAAAGCAAAGGCACAGAGCAAAAAGCCCTGTGCCTTTACTTAAAGGAATAAAAAGAAAAAAGGAAAAAGGAAAGAAAAGGAATAATCAAAATATAAAAGTCGGTTGTTTCGACTTTGTT
>JAHKXX010000102.1 GCA_020627425.1 bacterium | reverse complement strand
CTAACACAAACCGTAATAAAACACAAGCAACCCGCTGTTACCTTATCTTTTCCCCAAAAGATTGCTATTCTTTTATTGATTGATAAGCCTATATCTGCAAACCCCATTTTAATTGAAGGAGCGTAATTTAGAGTGTTACATAATAAGGACAGATATTTTCGAAATGACCATCCTTCATCCTGAAACCTTTGGGAATCGTGCCTAATTGTTTAAACCCCAATCGTTCGTAAAGATGTCTTGCGTGAATATTGGTTTCAACAACAGCGTTGAATTGTAAAATCAAGAATCCTATTTCTTTAGCTTTTTGAATACAGTCCATAACAAGCTTTTCACCTATATGTTGTCCTCTGCACAAAGATGATACAGCATAACTTGCATTGCATATATGTCCGCATCTGCCGACATTATTTGGGTGAAGAATATACAGTCCCAGAACCTTATTGTTTTCATCAACAGCAACTCCGCAATAGCTTTGTGACGCGAAGAATTGTTTGCCTGATTGCTCATCCAATAAGTCCTCTTGCGGAAACGCAATACCTTCATCAACAATTTCATTCCAAATCATTATCATTTGTTTCAAATCACCCATAGTGTATTCTCTGATAATCATTGCTTCCTCCGTTAATTCAATTTGTCTGTCCAAAAGTATAACACAAAACTCACAATAAGAAAAGAGGGAGTATCGTGATGATACTCCCAAGATTCGTGGTGGACCATAGGTGAGTTTGCATAATTCAAAAGTTTCTTCTCGCTTGTTGCGGCGTGTGGGATTGGTTATGTTTCTGCTGCTCTCTCCTTTGTATTATATAGTAGTAGTTATTTAGTCCAATCCAAGGACTATGTGCTATAATGTAAGAGATACTGTGGATTAGTGCCGCTCTCCTTACCGTAAGACGGTTGTTTTTAGGTTCTAACCACAGTCTCTTTGTAAAGTTGTTAATCAGTTAGATACCGCACGATGGTTTATGTAGAACAAGGTTACAATCGCAAAGAGTATTGTGGAACCAAACAGTATCGAATAACTGTGAAAGAGGTATTAGTATGATTGTTGTCGGAATTGATGTTGCAAAGGATAAGCACGATTGTTTTATTATGAACTCGGAAGGCGAAGTGCTTTTTAATCCCTTTGTTATTCAAAATAACCGAGAAGGCTTCGACAGCCTTTATGAAAAGATTTGCTCGGTAGCTGATGATTTTACAAAAGTAAAAGTAGGGCTCGAAGCCACAGGACACTACAGCTACAATATTCTGGGCTATCTCCTTGATAAAGGTTTGCCGACCTACGTTATCAATCCGTTACATACAAATCTTTACAGAAAAAGTCTAAGCCTTAGAAAGACGAAAACGGATAAGGTAGACGCTCATACCATTGCGACTATGTTGTTGTCTGACGTGAACTTAAAGTCCTACTCAAACACATTATACCACAACGAAGAGTTAAAGTCACTAACAAGATACAGATTTGATAAGGTCAATGAACGTGCTAAACTCAAAGTATCTGTTGCAAGACTTGTCAACATTTTGTTTCCCGAGCTTGAAAAGCTGGTTCCAACACTTCATTTATCTTCTGTTTATGAGTTATTAAACCAATATCCATCTGCAAAACAAATCGCTGCTGTTCATCTCACAAAGCTGACAAATTTATTGTTAACTGCTTCAAAAGGTCGTTACGGCAAAGAAAAAGCAGCGGAAATCCGTAATGCCGCAAAATCTTCCATCGGTTCTGATATGCCTGCCAAATCGCTGGAACTCAAACATACCATCAAGCTTATCAGGGAACTTGACGCTGAAATTGAAGAAATCGAGTTTCACATTGAAATCATCATGGATGAAATCAATTCTCCTATTCTCACTATTCCCGGCATCAGTTACCGTATGGGCGCCATGATTATCGCCGAGATCGGTGATTTCGATAATTTCAGTTCACCAGATAAAATTCTTGCATACGCCGGGCTTGCACCATCCATTTACCAATCAGGTCAATTTACAGCTTCGTATTCACGTATGGAGAAACGAGGTTCACGATACTTGCGATATGCTCTTTTTAACTCTACAAAATATGTATGTCAATGGGATGATACGTTTGCTGAATACCTTGCAAAGAAGCAAAACGAAGGTAAACACTATTATGTAGCCATTTCTCATGCTTGCAAAAAACTCATAAGAGTAATTTACCATTTAGAAACAACAGGAGAATCATACAAACGGTAATCTTGTTCCTCTAAACACTTGTTTTTTGAGCAACTAAACGGTTGCTCTTTTTGTCATACCAATTTATTAGTTTGAAAAAACACATATTATTTTGTTTTTCTCTTGACTTTTAATAGTTAGTCTAAAAACAGTGCACTGCACTGTTTTTGCCTTCGGCACGCTCGCCTTCGAGTCCCTGTCGGCGCTTTATACCAAAAACAAAAAACCACCCTGTGGGTGGTTTTGTTTTTGGTGCGCCAACAGGGACTCGAACCCCGGACCGACCGGTTATGAGCCGGTGGCTCTAACCAACTGAGCTATTGGCGCGTATTTCAGTTGCAAATGATATTATAGCAGAATTGCTTAAAACTGTCAATATCTTTGAAAAACAGGGCGGACAATTAATCCGCCCCGAATCATTATACCTATTATATAGCTTGATGATATCAGCCTATGCCCTCGGCGATGATTTCGGCAATCAGCTCGCGCTCGTCCATATGGTACTTAACGCCCTTGATCTCCTGATAATCCTCGTGGCCTTTGCCTGCGAGGACGATGATATCGCCGTCCTCGGCGTTCTGCATACAGTACCTTATCGCGTCCTTGCGGTTCGGCACTACAACATACTTGCCGTCGGTCTTGTGAAGTCCGGTTTTTATGTCCTCGATGATGTCCATAACGTCCTCAAAGCGCGAGTTGTCCTCGGTTATAACGCTGAGGTCGCTGAGCCTGCCCGAGGTTTCGCCCATCTCAAAGCGCCTTACCTTCGGGCGGTTTCCGCCTGCGCCGAACATCGTGATTAATCTGTGCGGATTGTACTGCCTGAGCGTGGTCAGCACGTTTTCCATCGACAGCGCGTTGTGGGCGTAGTCGATTAGCAGGGAGTAGTTGCCGGGAACCTTCACCGGCTCGACCCTGCCCTTGACGTGGGCAACACGCAGACCTTCGATAATTGCTTTGTCGGGAATATCGAAGAACGACGCCGCGCTGATAGCCGCTAGAGCGTTGTAGGCGTTGAACTTGCCGGG
>JAHKXX010000011.1 GCA_020627425.1 bacterium | reverse complement strand
GTTGCCGCAGCTGTTATATTGGGTATCACACGGTTTGATTTTTCAGTGTTCTCACAGGGAGCCCTTGACACTGACGGCAACAATATAGTTGGTTTTATAACGATAGTGCTGCTTGCCCCATGGGCATATGTCGGGTTTGACGCCGTGTCGCTTGAGACGGTACACTTTAAATTCCCGGTAAAGCGCTCCGGTGCAGTGATAGGACTCTCGATAATTGCAGGAGGATTTACATATATAGCACTAACACTGATGAGTATGACGGTGATCCCGCCCGAGTTCGGATCTCTGAAGGAATATATCGGCAGTATCGACAATCTCAGCGGCGTAGAGTCAATACCGCCTTTTTATGCAGCACAGACTATGTTCGGCAGCTGGGGTATGGCTTTTATGACAGTGATAGCCGCCGCTGCAATATTTACGGGTATTATGGGTGCATACCGAGCCGCGGCGAGAATACTTTCCACTATGGCAGAGGACAAGATACTGTCAAAGCGTTTTCTCGATACACCGTTTTGTATTCTGTTCATTATGATAATTTCTGTCTTTATTTCGTTTTTCGGCAGAAACGCCCTTGTGTGGTTTGTAGACCTTACGTCTTTTGGTGCTATTGTGGGCTTTGGATATACCTCGTGCGCCGCGTGGAAAAGGGCAAAGCGAGACGGTAAAAAATTCACAATGATTACCGGCGCTGTCGGCACGATAATATCCGTTTCATTTATGATAGCACAGATGGTGTCCAAAATATCGACTGTCGAGACTATGGGATCAGAGTCTTTTCTGCTGCTGGCTGTGTGGTGCCTTCTGGGTTTTGTGTTTTACTGGAGGACCGTTAGCCTTACCGATGTAAAAAAGTTTACCGGAAACACGCTTGCAAGCACGGTGCTGTTTTGTCTGCTGCTGTACTCTGCACTTATGTGGTACATAAAGAGCATACTAAAAATAACTGACCCGTCCGGCTCCGGGCTGGAGATAATCCTGCGAAGCATAGTGTTGTTGCTGCTTATTGCCTTGGGTCTAACGGTAATGCTCTATATCCAGTCTATGATACAAAAGCGCAGCAAGACCATGTGGCTCGAAAAGATAAAGGCAGAGGAGAGCAACAAGGCAAAAAGCCATTTTCTGTTTAATATCTCTCACGATATAAGAACGCCTATGAACGCAATAATAGGCTATACTCATGTACTGCTTGATGAGAAGGATCTGCCCGAAAATGTAAGGGACGATATAAAAAAGATAGACCTCTCGGGAAAGCATCTGCTGACGCTTATTAATGATGTACTCGAGATGAGCCTTATCGAAAACGGCAAGCTGGAGCTGAATAACGAGCCTGCCGACCTGTCTGAGACGTTAAAAACATCATTTGAAATGTTCAGGCACCAGATGGAGGAAAAGAAGATAAGCTATACTCTTTCCTTAGACGGGATAGAGGGACAGTATTATCTTTTTGACAAGACCGGATTTACAAGAGTGATACTGAACCTTATCAGCAACGCATATAAGTTCACTCCGACCGGCGGCAGGGTGACCGTATCTCTTCGGCAGACCGACAAAACCGACAATATCTCGTATTTTGAGCTTCGGGTAAAGGATAACGGCATAGGTATGACAAAGGAATTCTCCAAAGCCGTGTTCGAGGCGTTCGAGCGCGAGCGTACCTCTACCGTCAGCCGCACTCAAGGCACGGGCTTGGGTATGGCTATTACAAAGAGCATAGTGACCTCCGCCGGAGGGGATATACAGGTAAACACCGCCCCGGGAGAGGGTACGGAGTTTGTGATAACCTTTAATCTTAGCGAATGTACAGAGGAAGAACTAGCACAGTTGTCGCGTAACCGCGAGAGGGCAGAGCTTGACTACAGTAAAAAGCGTTTGCTGCTTGTTGAGGACATAGATATTAACCGACAAATAGGTTGTATGCTGCTCCGAAAAATCGGATTTATGGTCGAAACGGCAGAAAACGGTAAGGAGGCTGTCGAAAAGCTGGGTGCCTCGGAGAAAGGCTACTACAATGCCGTGCTTATGGATATACAGATGCCGGTGATGAACGGTTATGAGGCGACAAAAATAATACGAAGCTCCAAGGACAGCTATATATCAAACATACCCATAATTGCCGTTACAGCAAACGCCTTTGGTGAGGATGTACGTCACGCACGGGACCAGGGTATGAACGCCCATATAGCAAAGCCGATAGACCCCGACAATCTGAAAAACGTACTGACCGATATACTCTCGCAGCAAACAGAATAATACAATAGTCCTGACCCGGTACTAATGAGTCAGGACTTTGTTGTGTGTTAAATAAAAAAACCGGCAGACTACACTCATGTAGTCTGCCGGTTTGATATTTACGCTATATCATACAGTAAACAAAAGCAGAGTTTTAAAGTTTACAGATGTCAGTCACTTGTATAGGGGATAAGAGCAAGGTATCTTGCACGCTTTATAGCAACCGTAAGCTCACGCTGATGACGTGCGCAGGTTCCTGTTACTCTGCGGGGTAGAATCTTAGCTCTCTCGGAGATAAAACGACGAAGTCTTGAAATATCCTTGTAATCTATAACATCTACCTTGTCTACGCAGAAAGCGCAAACCTTTTTACGACCCTTGCGACCGCCTCTGCGGTTATCTCTTTCAGGTCTGTCTGCCATGATGTATTTCCTCCTTTGCTTGATTTAAAAGGGCAGATCATCATCACCGGGCATACCGTCAAACTCGCTCGGCTCGCCGCTTGAATAAGCTGCTTCTGCCGGCTCTGACTGCCTGCGCGATGTCTGTCCGCTGTAATTGCCGTAACTGCCGGAGCTGTTCCTTGATTCACAGAAATAGGCATTGTTTACTACTACATCAAAGGAAGTGCGCTTGTTGCCGTTTTTATCGGTGTAGGAGCCTGTACGGATCTCACCGGTAATACCGATACGCTGTCCCTTTGTAAAGTATTTGCAGATAAACTCTGCCGTCTGACGCCATGCAATGAGATTGATAAAATCCGTCTGTCTGTCTTCACCGGGCTTTGTATAGCTGCGGTCGACGGCGATGGAAAATCTTGTCATCGCAAGGTCGGACTGTGTATGCCTCAGCTCAGGATCGGCTGTGAGTCTGCCAATTAAAGATACGTTATTCATACCGAACTTCCTCCTTAATTATGCTTCATCTTTTTTGACGATCATAGAGCGAAGTATACCGTCTGTGATTTTTGTTACACGGTCAAGCTCTGCAGGGAACTCAGGCTCTGACTTGAAGTTGAAGAGAACGTAGTAAGCGTCTGTCTCCTTGTTGATGGGGTATGCAAGTCTTCTCTTGCCCCACTCGTCAACGCTCTCAAGAGTAGCATGCTTCTCTATAAGCTCCTTGAACTTTGCAACACCGGCTGTAACAGCTTCTTCACCAAGCTTCAGTGAAATAACGATAACTGCTTCATAAGAATTTATAACTGCCATATATTTGCACCTCCTCCCGGACTTATGGCTGCCGCATTTCGGGCAGCAAGGATAGTTATGCTTTTTACATAACAGGCTAATTATATCATCCGCACAGGCGCTTGTCAACTACTATTTTTACAAAAATGATTACAGAAATTTCAATTCCGTTCGTTTATGTAATTCTTTATACAAAAAAATCGTCGTATCGTAACCAAAAAATAATATTTCTGTAAATTGTACTTTTTAAAAAATATGGTATAATTATACTGGAAACAGGAAGGAAAGAAACCGTCATCTTAAAGCGGAGGTGGTCGAATGATAAAGAAAATAACAAAAAAGGGAATATGTCTTATGGCGTGCGCACTGCTTGTTTTTATGAGTGCGCTGTCCGTATCGGCACTTGAAAAGCCTATCGCAGAGTTGAACTCTACCATAGTCAACAGATCTGTAATAAGCACGAACAAAACATATGTCGGCAGCACTGTAAGCATAATAGCAAAAACCTCGGTAAAGGATCCGGACAAATGCTACTATGCGTTTTACTCAAAATATGAGGACGGCAGATGGATGGATATACAGACCTATTCAAAAAAGGCAACGTCCTCATTTACTCCTCAGATATCGGGCAAGTACAAGCTATGCGTCAAGATATATACCCCGTCAAGGATAGTTTACAAAAAATACTTTGACCTGACGGTAAAGGAAAAGCTGATAAACGAGTCCGTAGTAAGCACGGATATGACAAGACCCGGCGGAAAGGTAGTTCTTTCCGGCAGAGCCTCAGCAGGCTCCGGCAAGTACACCTACAGCTATACCGCAAGGCGTGAGGGCTCGGACTCGGACATAGTTCTTGCGTCCGACACCACTGCGGACTCGGTTTCATGGACTCCGCAGGAATCAGGTACATATGATATAACCATCACAGTCACTGACAGTGACAATAACACCGAAAAAAAGAGTTTTCCTTTGTTTGTCGGAGTATCGCAGTCACCGTCTGCTAAACACAGGCTTACTCTGAAGGCTCCGCTGTCTACTCCGTATATATGGGAGTATAGCTTCAGCACGGACTCTGTAGCGGAAGTCTCCGGTACAAGGGTATCGGGCTATGATATATCCGACGCGTCCGTAGAGCTTGACTATGACATCATCGGCAGAAATCAGGGCAGCACCGTACTCACCTTCAGTTGTATACTCCCGGACGGAGCGGTACACAGTCTCAGCTACAATATAGTAGTAGACAGAAATATGCAGATGACCCTGTCCCTGGGGGACAACAATTATATTACATCCAAAGCTCCCGAGGCAGAGCAGCTTACAAGAGATATTTACATAACCGTCAGAGAAAATGAAATAAACGACTACGAATGGAGCAACATCTCTACCGACCCGAATGTTATCGAGGTAAAGTCCTTTGACGCCGTCGAAAACGGAAGACAGCTCAC